>JABMRP010000381.1 GCA_013202535.1 Planctomycetota bacterium | reverse complement strand
GTGCCGTCCGCCCCGTAAGCACCAAAGCAGTAGGCCACACATCGGGTACTGCTGTCCGGAACGATACACGCGCCAGGCGGCCCTGGGCCAACTGCCGGCGGACGGCACACGGAGTGTGCCTGCTACTTCAGGGCTTCACATGCCGCTGGAGCCACGCCGCCGCCGCTTCGTCGAGCCGCTCGTGGCCGCGGCTTCCATCGGCCCGAGCCGCTGCTCGACGTTGCTGCTCCAAGTGTGCAGCGAGACCAACAGCGGAACCCGCTTGTCGCTCTCCCGCGCGGATTTCACGCCCTCGGGTAGAATCAAGTACGCCGGCTGCTTGGTTCCGTCGAGCGAACTGGGGACCGCGATCTTCAGTCGCTGTGGCTCGGCGGCCTCGGCGGGCAACCATGCAAGGCTTGCGTAGACGATCCCGGCAAGAATCACCGTTGCCATCCGCGAAAGGATCATGCTCTCATTCCGTCGATCGGCCCGCGGTCCAGAACACGGCATTGGTCAGCAGGCGGAGAAAGGCCGAGTTGTCGAAGTCGGCGGGATGACCCAGCGAAGTGTGAAAGACCCGGCCGTGTGGCGAGGTTCGGACCCAGGCGACCGGCTCGTTACCTTCGGATACCCGACCGTGAAGCAGCACGGTGGCATCGGGGGCGATCCACGCATGGCGTGGGAGACTGCCCGAGACGATAAACGAATCGACGCCGCGCAGTACGGGATGTCGCCATGCCTGCTCGACGGGCGCTACCGGCACGCGGCGGTCTTGATAACACCCCCGGACCTCGCAGCCGAACACGTCGCTCTTCCACGGCGAGCCGCCCGAGACCGTCTCATCCGGCGGTCGCACGCCGACGATCCCACGGCCGCTGTGCCAGATCCGTCGGATGCTCTCCTCCTCCGGGCGGCCGTACAGCAGGACCGTATCGGCCTCGCGAAGGGTCGAGGAATCGTCCCAATCGGCAACGACCCAGGAGAACTCGTCGCACGCGGCCGGAGCATGCTCCGCCAGATATTCCTCCATCGCCGCAAGCGGATCGCTTGCGGGGGAACTGCCGCCAGCACAAACCAGACATACCCGCATCGGCCGACACGCGCGCAGCGCGGCGGTGGCGTTGGACACGCCGATCGTTTCGTGCGCCGCATGCATGTAGTATTTGCGCATGGATTCTCCAAGAGTCCCACCAACCTCCATTATCCGCGCCCGCCGCCGCCGTGTCTACAAACAAAGGGCCGTCGGACACAGAGACGCGCCAATCGAGCCGCCCCGCCGTGGTGATCGCACGGATTGCGCAAGACGTAGGGCGGGAGATGCTGGGGATTTGATGCGTCCCATCACGTCGGGGAGACCATTCATCGCAACGTGATGCGAGTAACCCGAAGCGTCAGCGAGGACGGAAACGACTGCCTTGTCCTTTGCCGACATTACGGCCATTGATGGCCGTTTCCGCCGCAGGCGGTATTAGGCCCGTCGTTTACGGCGGGTCGCGCGGGCCGTTTCCCCCCGTCGCCCCCATCCCCACCCGCCGGCGATGGCGGCGGGTGGGGATGAGGGCGAGCCAGCGACGGTGGGGGGCTGTCATTCGCCCACCCGTGCTAAAGCACGGGCCTAATACCGCTTGCGCGGCAAGGACCGTAAACGGCCCTGAATCGACATCCGGCGGTTACCACGGAGACGTCGGTTAGGACCAGGCACAAGTGCCCGGGCCGGGCGATTTATGATGTCCCCCGAAGTCTCACGACTTCGGCGACATCTCACTCCAGTGAGATGGCTGCTACACGCTGGCCACCTGCTGGTACTCCGGCACGACGACGTTCCAGCCGAGTTGCTCGCGAACGGCCTCGGCCAGGCTCTTTGCGGCGTCTTGCTCGCCGTGGGTGAGGAAGAGATGCTCGGGCGGTTGCTTGAAATGCCCTAGCCAACCGAGCAATGCGTCGCGGTCGGCGTGGCCGGAGAAGCCGGTGATGCGGGCGGTCTTGGCGCGAACCGGGTAGTTGCGGCCGAGGATGCGAACCTCCGGCTTGCCGTTAAGAATCTGCCTGCCCAACGTGCCGTCGGC
>JABMRP010000380.1 GCA_013202535.1 Planctomycetota bacterium | reverse complement strand
GCACCAAGAGAGACGGTTTGCTCTCCAAAGCCGGCACGAGCGCCTAGACGCCCAGGTAACCGCTACGGACGGCGCCTTCCATCGTGGCCGGCCAGCCGGTGGCCGTCCAATCGCCGGCCAGGGCGAGGTTTGCCAGCGGCGTCTGTTGCGGCGGGCGAAGTCGCTCGATTCCCGGCCGCACCGAAAAGACGGCTTCCCCGTGCGTCACCACGCGGCGGTGCAGCAGCCGGGCATCCGCAGCCGCGGGAAAGACGGCCTTGAGGTCATCGCAAACTTCGGCGGCCACCTCGTCGCGATCTCGACCGGCCAGCCCACCCGACGCGCTGATCACCACCTGATAGTAGTGGCCGGACGGCGAGTCTTCGATGGGCGGTTGTCCATGGGCGAAGAGCCACTGGCTGAGCCGGCCGATCAGGGCCGCGTGGGGTAGTCCGGTGATCGGCCGATCGAACCAGAGATGAGCGGCCGTGATCGCCGACGACTCGATCTGCTCCACCGCGTCCAGAGTCGGCAATGCCGCACGGATCGATGGGTCGAACAACCGGCCCACGCGCCGCCACGGCACGGCCGCGATAACGAAGTCGAACGGGCGGTGTGTACCATCGGGCAACTCGATGCCGGTCACCCGATTCCCATCGCCGCGGATCCGCCGGATGCGGGTGCCCGTATGCACTTGCACGCCGTGATCGACCAACCACTGCCGCAGCCGCCGGTCGTAGATCTCGCCCAGCGGCACCCGGGGTATCAATACCTCGTAGGCTCGTCGCGCGGCCAGGAATCCGTCGACGAACACCTTTCGCGCGGCCCCCAGCGACGCCCGATCGACCGTCTCGCCCAACGCGCTGACCAGCACCACCGACCAGAACCGCTCGATCGCGCGGGGCGATTGACGCTGCTGGCGGAGCCAATCGCCCACGGTTCCCTGGAGCGCTTGGGCCGGCGTGCGGGCCAACCGCCATAGCGAGCGGGCGATACCCAGTCGCTCGGCAAGGCTCAAGTAGCGCAGTCGCAACAGCCCGGGCGCCAAGTGCAGCGGCGCCGGCAGCCAGCGGGAGGCGGCGAAATCGGTCTGTTGTCCCACCGGCGAGATGAAATGCAACCGGCGATGGCGCGAGAAACAATCCTCCACGCCCGTGCGGCGGCAGAAATCGGCCCAATTCGTGCAGCACCCCATCGCCACGTGCTGACAGTGATCCACCGTGGTCCCAGTCGCCGGATCGATAAACGACCCGGCCCGACCGCCCAGCCGACGCCGCGACTCGAACATCTCGACGCGCAGTCCCCGCCGAAGCGCCGCAACCGCGGCCGCCATGCCGGCCAGTCCACCGCCGACGATCGCCAAGCGGGGCGGTTGAAGAGGGACGGAATCATTCATGGGAACCAACTGTACGATGGGCTTCCAGCCCGTCGGTATCGGGGCAATCGACGGGCTGGGAAGCCCATCGTACACAGGCGAGTTACTCCAACGGTCCCGGACGGACGATCACCGGGGCCGTTTTGATCTTGGGGCGGATCGATAGCCAGTCGACGCCCTGGAACTCCGGATCTTCGATCGCGCGAACCTCTTCCTCGCCACGGTAGGGACATATCGCGTCGATCCAAACCGCCAGCCGTCGCAAATTGACCGGATCGACCTTCACGTCGTAGTGCTTGCCGCTGGAGCACAACTCGATCAGCTTGCTTCGATACGAAAGGGTCGTCATCGGCTCGATCGTCTGATAGGCGGCCGGATCCCGCTGGTCAAAGCCCTCGACGATGATCGTGCCGGCGATACCGAACCCGGGCGGCGGGTCGGCCGGCTTCTGGTAGGCCTTTCCCCAGGAGGGACTGCCGATGAGCGTCACGTAGGGCTCGTCGAACATGGCAAAACCGGGTCGGACGGTCAGGTCGAGGGCCGTTCGGGCCTTCGCGTCCTCGTCGCCCTGGTGGCACTTGCCGCAATACTTGTCCAGCACGGGCTGAACGTATCGGTGGTAGCCGACGGTCCGATCTTCCCACGGGGGCGGCGTGATCCGGCGCGGGTCCTTGGTCGTTGCTATCGGCCGGCCGAACGTTCTTGGTGCCGTGCTGTGCATCTTGTGGCAACCCTTGCAGCCGCGCTTTTCGCCGGGCATCACGCCGGAAAAACTGCGCATCGTTTGCAGGGCCAGATAATTCTCGTCGAGCAATTGGAAGTGCAAGGCCATGCCCGCCGGCGCGTGAAAGGCGACCGAACCGTCCGCTTCGATGGGCACGGTCCCGAGCACACGTTTGATGCCCTCCGACTGGACCATCGAGACGACCGGTCCGGTGGAGATGTACGGCCGCTTGTGCCAGTAAGTATACGTCTTGGGGTCGATGTTCATGATGCGAAGATACTTGGCCTTGCCGCGCAGCACCTCGGGCGCTCCCTCGTACACACCGGCGCTGTAGATGACGCCCTGCTTCCGCTCGTTCCGCTCCTGTGCGGTGGGCCACGTCACGCGGTCGGCCAGGACCGGCGGTTTGGGGCGCGGCCGGATCGGCAGGGCGTGGAAGATGTTGTTGGTTCCTTCATGGATCAGTTCGCGGTTGCCGTCAACATCCATCAGGTAAAGCACGAACTTCCCCTGCCGGTTGGCCGAGACGAGAAAATCCCGCTCGCTCAAGGGATACGGCGAATAGTAGGCCGCGTAGTGCCCGCTGGCATGGTAAGCGGCCGATTCGATCGGGTCGACCGGGCCGTTTCCCGACTCGGGCCAGGCCAGATCGGCCGTCACCTTGGTCAGACCGTCGGGGAAGTTATAGCCCAGCACCGGATCGATGATGCCGACCGAGCCGCTGAACCAGTTGTGGTGGGCGCTGCCGGTAAACATCACGCGGCGGCTGCCGGGGATACTCCGGGCGTCCTTGAGCAGATCGGGCCAGACGCTCTGGTTCCCCCAAAACGTATTCACCTGCGTGCCGTCCGGATTGATGACCCAGAGCGACTGCGCCCGCCAAAGCGGCTTGTCGGTGTATTCCCACCGCGTGTAGATGATCCGGCCGTCGTTCATCACCGACGGCAGGTAGTCGGGCTCGTTGTTTCGCGAGATCAGATAAATATCGTTGCCGTCCCGATCGCATCGAGCCAGCACGTAGGCGTTGGTCGGTGGCATACAGCGGACGTACGTGTGGCTGCGGGTGGTCGAGAAGACGACGTGCTCGCCGTCGGGTACGTAGATCGGGTCGAAATCGTCGTACTGGCCGTCGGTCAGTTGCCGCACTCCGGTCCCGTCGACGTTGATCTCGTAGAGATGAAACGCTTTCTCGTTGTGCGGCTTGAAGCAGAAGACCACGGTCTTGCCGTCATACGACAGGTCGGGACGCCAAAACGATCCGTGCAGCGGCGCTTGGGGCATCAGCCGCTTCAGTTTGCCCGCCGGCGATAGCCCGTTGAGCACCAACAACTGCCCGCCGGGAACGGCCATGTAGCCGAGCCGGTGCCGCGTTTCGTGCGGCCATTCGCTACCCGCGGGAAAGGGCATGTCGACCAGCAGCACCCGCTCGAAATCGACCACCGGGTTGGCCATCGCGATGGTGCGTTTGATGCGGCGAACGGCGAAGTAGATTTCGGCGTCCGGGGCTTGGAGTTTGGCTGCTCTGGCCGCAAGATCGTCCAATGCGGACCGTTGCACGCTGAAATCAACCGCACCGGCGTGCTCCGCTTCCAGACGAGTCGCCAGTTGACGCGCCCACCCGATTTCCTGTCCAATCCGCTCGGGTGTCGGGTTTCCACCGGCCTGATGCAGCCAATCGCGCTGCAATGCCTCGGCGGCCTCGGCGGCGGTCAACTCCCGCAGCGGCGGTGTGCTGGGTAGGATATACGGCGCGACCGCCTCGGAGCGGTACGGACGCAGCGGGACCTTGTTGCACGAACTGAGGATCAGTTCGATCCACGCCGGCGAGAAGGCCGCCTTGGGGCCCTCGGCCTTCAGCGCCGCCAGCCGCTGTTCGATCTGCTCGGCCTGCTTCCACCAGGCGTGTTGCTCGGGCGATTGCTTGGCCCATTGGGCTTCGGTCAGCGGCTTGTATTCGATCAGCAGCCCGATCATCCGCTCGGCCTCCTGGGCCAGAAACGCATGGTCGCGGGCCGACAGATATTCGGCCGGATTCTTGCCCGACCATTCGATCCACCGGGCATACTCCTCGGGAAAATCCGCCTTGAGCCGGACCGTGAACAGGTTGATCAGTTCCGGTTCGACCAGAGCATTGTCCTTGATGGCCTGCTCGCGCGATCGGGCCATGGTTTCGGCAAACGATTTGCCGCGGACATAGACCGTGCCGATGCGCGCTTCCAGCCGCTTGGCCCGGGCGGCCATCGCCATGATGCCGTTTTGATAGAGGTGCCGGATTTCCTCGGCGGAGAGCGCGTCGGAGTAGATGCACAGTTCGTCCATCACGCCCTGAAAGTTCTCGCCCCCGTTGCTCGAACCGATACAACCGGGTGCCGATCCGCCGGCGGTCACCGTGCCCGTTCGCGCCAGAACGCCGACCTGGCGGCCATCGAGGTAGACGCGCATCGACTTGCCGTCGAACGTGGCGGCACAGTGATGCCAGAGGCCGTCGACGAGCCCGGCCGGTTTGATCGGCGCGTCGCATTCGACGTAGCCGCCGACGTTCAACCCCAGCGACAGGATCGTGCCGTCTCCCTGGAGCGCGAACAACACCCGGCGGTCGCCGTCCTCCTTGCGAAAGATCTCGCGGTAACCGCGCACGTCGGTCGGCATGATCCAGGCCGAAAAGGAGAGCTTGTCCATCCCGTCGAAGTCGGGCTTCTCGGGAATGCCCAATATATGTGGTCCGGCAAAGTGCATCGCACCGCCGAATAGTCCCCCGACACGCTGAAGCGATCCCGAGTCCGGCCGCAGGGGAGTGGCAAGGTGTTGGTTTCCACTGGCATCGGGGCAATCGACGCCGGCCGGCTCGTCGAACGGCCATTGGGCCAACAGCGGCTTGTCCAGCGCCAGCAGGGTGACGCTCCCGGGAGCCGTACCCTCCACCGCGGAAGAGGAGGTCGCCACGAAGCAGATCGCCAGAATCGACAGACTGCGGAACGGGAGATGCATGACTTCGCCCTCGATGGGTTGTTGGTTGAAAACTTCCTAGCTGTTTAGCCCAGGCACTTGTGCCCGG
>JABMRP010000379.1 GCA_013202535.1 Planctomycetota bacterium | reverse complement strand
GAGTTGCTCCCCTACACGATCGCCGGATGCGACGGGTACGCCGCGTACGTGGCCGATTCCATTGCCTATCAAGACCTCGCCGACGCCAAGTGGTACGTGTTGTGCAACGGGGACCGGGAGGTCCACGGATTCCTGGAAGTGAGGGTTGCCTGCCGCACGCTCTTCTCCAACCAACTGTACGTCTCCCCCAAGATCCGCGCACCCGGCGTCGGCACGAGCCTCTGGCTGCGCGGACTCCAGATGGCCCGAAACTCGACCCAAACGGAGATCGTGCTGGACGTGTTTGAAGACAACCACACGGCCAAGAGAGCGTACACGCTGGTCGGTTTCGCGACTCGCCGCCGGATACTCTGGGCGGAAGTGGAAACGCCGGCCGAAACACGGGCCGCCGGCGATCCCTGGTACGTCAAGGGGATGGCGCTGGCCGACCATACCCAGCAGCGGTTCGGCTTTTCCGAGTTCGTCCTGGAAACTCTCTCCGGCACGTACCCCCTGGGACGCATCGGAGACCGGCTCTTCCGCACGACGACCGACGGCATCCTCTCCGACCCGTGTGCCCTCGGCGCGCTGCACACACTCGACCACCGGCGAAAACTCCTTTGCATCAGTGAAGTCGACTCACTCCAAGGCAAACTGCCCGAGGGTGCGATCCGAAAAGCGAAGAGTCTGCGGATGACCGCCCCGATCGACGACGCCTTGAACAAGCTTGCCGTGCTCGTGGGTTCTTGAACGACGCGGCCTGAAACAACCAACCACTCGAACATCGTCTGTTGAGGAGAACGTAAATGAAAGTCGAAGGTTTTCTCGACGTACTCTGCGATGCCCTGGGGAAAGAGCCGGGTACGCTCACCTGCGACGATACTCCGACCACCGTCGAAGAATGGGACTCGGTCGGCCACCTTTCCATCATCGCCTCGCTCGACGAGGAGTTGGGCGTGCCGGTGGACAACGAGGGCCTGCGGAAGTTCGCCTCGATCGGCGAACTCGTGGACCGCCTGGTGGCCAGAAACGCACTGGAGAAATGACCGTGGGGGTCGGGATACTCGGAATTTCCTACTACTTGCCGCAGCGAGTGGAAACCAACGAGCACCTGCAACGCCAGAACCCGGACTGGCGAATGGAGGATCTCTACGAGAAATCCGGGATCGCCGCCCGGCACATCGCCGCCGATGGCGAGACGGCAAGCGACATGGGCTACGCCGCGGCGACCCGGTTGCTCGAGCGCCCGACGTTTACCCCGCAAGACGTCGATTACCTGATCTTCTGCACGCAAAGCCCCGACCACTTCCTCCCCTCCGGAGCCTGTGCGCTTCAAAATCGGCTGGGGCTGGGAAGACACGTCGGAGCATTGGACGTCAACCTCGGGTGTTCTGGATTCGTCTACGGCCTGCAACTCGCCAAAGCCCTCATCGGTGTCGATTTCGCCGATCAGGTACTGGTGATTACCGCCGACACGTACAGCAAATATATCCACCCGCGGGACCGCACGGTCCGCACCTTGTTTGGGGACGGGGCCGCCGCAACGCTGGTCGGTAGAACGAATCAGAGCGGCATTGGCCAGTTCGTCGTCGGAACCAACGGCGGCGGCGCCGGCGACCTGATCGTTCCCGGCGGCGGACTGCGCACGCCCCGCTCGGCGGAAACGGCCCGGGAAGCAACGGACCCCGCCGGCTGCACCCGCTCGGCCGACAACCTGTTCATGGACGGCCCCGCGATCTTCGCCTTTGCCATCACCACCGTGCCGCGAGTGGTGAAGACCCTGTTGGCCAAGGCAAAATGGTCGACCGACGAGATCGACCGATTCGTCTATCACCAAGCCAATCAATACATGCTCCAGCATCTGGCCAAGCGAAGCAAGATACCGCCGGAGAAGATGGTGATCGACGTGAAAACCATCGGCAACACGGTCTCGGCGAGTATCCCCATCGCCCTGCAACGGGGAGTCGAGTCGGGAACCATTCACCCAGGCCACAAGTTGCTCTTAGTCGGGTTCGGCGTGGGGTACTCCTGGGCCGCATGCAATGTTACGTGGGAAGCGACGTCATGAAGTCCGAACAATACGCCGGCAAGGCGGCCGTGGTGACCGGAGCGTCGGCAGGCATCGGCGAGGGAATCGCCCTGGAGTTGGCCCGCCGCGGCGCGGACGTAATCCTCGTCGCCCGGCGGTCGGAACTGCTCGGACAACTGGCCCGCCGGATCGAAAGCGAAGGAGGCCGGGCCACGCCCGTCCCCTGCGACGTGACTGACGAAGCATCCATCAAGGCGCTCGTCCGGCAAGTCAGGCAGCAGTTCGGCAAGATCCATCTCCTGGTGAACAACGCAGGGAAGGAACTGGCCAAACCGTTGCAGGTCACGAAGTCGCAGGATGTCCGCGAGTTATTGGAGGTCAACGTCGTCGCCGTGGCCGAAGTCACGCGACGATTCCTCGCCTTGCTCTCCAAGGGGAGCGCCGTGGTCAATCTGGCCTCCGCGGCGGGCATCACGGGTGCCGCCGGGCTGAGCGCCTATGCGGCCAGTAAGGGCGCGGTGATCGCGCTGACCAAGTCACTGGCCAAAGAACTGGCCGGAAGGGGTATTCGCGTCAATTCCGTCGCGCCGGCCATGGTGAGGACCGAAATGGCCGAGAGGATGCTCGGCAAGCTCACTCCCGAGCAGGCCGCCGAACTGGAAGCGGCCCATCCGCTGGGATTCGGTACTCCCGCCGACGTCGCCTCGGGTGTCGCCTTTCTGGGCAGCGACGAGGCCGCCTGGATCACCGGCCATACGCTGGTCATCGACGGCGGATTCCTGTCCGCGTAGCTGGAGTTAGCCGCCTGTCGAACACCAGGAGGGCCGCTCTTTCGTGGAATCAAGGGGTTTTCCCGGGGAGTCCGTTGCTTGCATGTTCCCCACAAGACTCACCTCGCCTATCTTCCGTATCCACCCAGGCCTGACGGACTGGCGCAACTGATTGAAGCTGTGTGCTCGGCACAGACGAACTAAGAGATAGGTGCGCTGGCGGTTTGCGCTGAGAGAAACACCGCTTACCCCTCTGTGGGGGCAAAGAACGCTACGCGAATCGTGCCCAGACGTTACGGACGACCATGTCAGACAATGCCTCAACACTCGAATCGCACACGCCTGGCTTGCCGACCCGGCTGGCGGAGATGGCCGCCGACCGGATCACCGGTTTGGGCGAACTGTCGATGAACGTGGTGGTCGAATTCGGCAATATCGGCCTGTTCTCCTATCGCACCATGCGTTGGCTGGTGACCCGGTTTGCCCGGCGAGAGACGATCGTCCCGGCCTTTTACCAGATTGGGGTGCTGAGCCTGCCGGTGGTGGCGTTGACCGGCACGTTTATCGGCATGGTCTTGGCGGTGCAAAGCTACGCGCAATTCCACATGTTGGGATTGGAGACGCGACTGGGCGCGGTGATCAACATGTCGCTGGTGCGCGAGTTGGGACCCGTGCTGGCCGCCACCATGCTGGCCGGGCGCGTGGGCAGTTCGATTGCCGCGGAACTGGGTACAATGCGGGTAACCGAGCAGATCGACGCCCTTTCGAGCATGGGGGCCGACCCGATCCACTATCTCGTGGTGCCACGGTTTCTCGGCTGTTTGATCATGATCCCCACGCTCACGCTGATGGCCGACTTCATGGGAGTGGTCGGCGGTGCCTTCTACAGCATCTACTTTTTGGGAATCGACGCCCACCACTACATGGAGAACTCGCAGCAGTACGTCGGTATGTTTGACCTCTTTAACGGCGTGTTTAAGAGTCTGTTCTTCGGCGCCGCGATTGCGCTGATCAGTTGCCATCGCGGATTCCATTGCGACCCGGGGGCCGAGGGCGTCGGACGCGCGGCCACTTCGGCCTTTGTCTACTCATTCGTCGTTATTCTGATTCTCGACCTGCTGCTGGGTATCTCTCTCGAAGGTCTCTACGCATCACTTTGGCCGGAAGGGCGGCAGATGCTGTGACGGCAACCGATTCCGAAAACTCGCTGATTCAAGTCGAAGGGCTCGGCGTCACGTTCGGCCGGCAATCGGTGCTGCGCGACTTGAACTTGACGATCCCCCGCGGACAGACCCTCGCGATAATCGGCGAGAGCGGCTGCGGCAAGACCGTGCTGCTGAAGGCGATCATTGGACTGATACATCCCACCCGCGGCCGGATTCTCTTCGACGGGCGAGACTTTTTTGATCTGAGCGAACGGGAACTCCCCGGGCAGCGTATTCGATTCGGATTCCTCTTTCAGCAGGCCGCTTTGTTCGACAGCATGACGGTAGCCCAAAACGTCGCCTTTCCGCTGCGGCAACACACCCGCCACGATGCCGGGCACATTCGCCGCACCGTGGTCGAGCGATTGGCCGAAGTCGGCCTGCCGGAAAATGTCGTCGACAAGAAACCGGCGGAGCTATCCGGCGGCATGCGAAAACGAGTCGGTTTGGCCCGGGCGCTGGTGCTGGAACCGGAAGTCATTCTCTACGACGAGCCAACGACCGGCCTGGATCCGATCATGAGCGACGTGATCAACCAGTTGATCCTCAAGACCCGGCAACGCCATCCGGTGACCAGTATCGTCGTCACCCACGACATGCGCACCACCCGCAAAGTCGCCGATCGGGTGGTCATGCTTTACCCGCTGGCCAGACTCAAGCCGGGCGCCCCGCAGATCCTCTTCGACGGCCCCCCCAATCAGATCGAGTCGGGGACCGACTCGCGCGTCGGACAGTTTGTTCGCGGTGAAGCGGGCGAGCGACTCATGGAAATGAGAGAAACCACCGCCGAAGAAAATACCGCCCAGGAAGGTACGGACGGGTAACTATCATGGACGATCGGATCAAACAATTTCGTGTCGGCGTGGTCGTGCTGGCCACGAGCATGATCGCCGTGATACTGGTTATCTGGTTGGGCGAGCTTCCCGAGATGTTTCAGGCTCGCGATACGGTCACCATTCGATTCACCCGGGCGCCGGGGGTTTCGCAGGGCACGCCGGTTCGCAAGTTTGGGCTGCGGATCGGCGAGGTGACCGACGTGGCGTTCGCCGACGACCAGAAAGGCGTCATAGTCACGGCCACAGTCCGCCACGACCATGTCTTGACGAACGACGTCTGCCAAATTCGCGGGTCGCTTCTGGGAGGCGACGCCATACTGCAGTTCGTTCCCGCCGGCGATCCCGACGACGTCTTTATCCAGGATGGCGCCGAACTGATCGGGACGACCGGCACCGATCCCCTGCAATTGGTCGGCAATCTGGAAGCCAGCCTCGAAGAGGTCGTTGCCAAGGTGGGCAGCACGGCCCAGAGCGTCGACCTGCTGGCACAAGACGTCCGCCGGATACTGCAAACCAATGAAACGAAACTCAACCAGATCGTCGACAATACGAACCTGGCGATGACCGACTTTCGCGAGGTCGCCGGCAGCGTCAACGAGCTGCTCAACGATCCGGCAATTCGTGGGAAGCTTCGCGATACGATTGCCGAACTACCGGAAGTTCTCAAAGACACCCGCGACACCTTGGCCACGATGAACGAGGCCATGGAACTGGTCCAGGGCAATCTTCGCAACCTCTCCGGCCTGACCAAACCCCTGGGAGACCGAGGTCCCGAACTCGTCAACCGCATTGATCGGGGGCTGGAGCATCTGGAATTGCTGCTGGCGCGCATGGCGAAGTTCAGCGATGCGGTCAACAACAGCGAGGGATCGCTCGGCCAAATCGTGAACAACCCGGACCTGTATCAGAATCTCAATCGGGCCGCCCAGCGAGTCGACGGAATCATGGCCCAGCTTCAACCGGTGGTCAACGATCTGCGCGTCTTCTCCGACAAGATCGCCCGACACCCCGGAGAACTCAGTTCGGGTATCCTCCAGCGTCGCGCGGGCATCAAGAGCGGTTACGGCGACTGGGGTACGCAGCAATAGAGGGCCGGGCCACGCGGCTTCTCTACAGTGGCCGCCCACCCGAGGGAAGCGTTTGGAGCCGACGAGGCAACGCCGGCCCCGAGGGCAGTGGACTGGCCGGATAGGTCATCGGCTGCGGTGGCGTCGACGTCGGAATCCGCGTCGGCGACATGACTCGCGGCGCCCCGCCTTGCATCGCCGGCACAGCGGGTCCGGCCGCGGCGCCCTGCCTCGCCTGGCGGCGAAGTTCCTCCGCTCGGCCGAGCAACTGACCCGACGGTACGACGACTTGCGGCTGAAGGGTGAAGTCGAGCGTGTGTTGGTCGTGCAAATCCATCGGGACGACATTCTCCGAGAAAAAGTCCAACGGCGGCACCTGATACCACGGCATTCGGATCGTGCGGTTGGTGGTGAGTGTCTCGTAACCGTCCTTGACCAGACGGATTTTGCGCCCGCCGTAGTAGGTGAACTTGTGCGAGACGGGCGTGGTGCCGATTTCGTGGTCGTCGACGTACACCCGCGCGCCGGCGGGACGACTACGAATGGTCAGCCGACGGCGCACGCATCCTACCTGGCAGATGCACGAAGCAGCCACCAGCAGGACGACGAGACGTCGAAAGGGCCGACGGGCCGGCGATGAAAGGAAAGCGATCATGTGTACTCGGATGATGGGGGGAAGGGGGAGTATAGTGATCGGTGCCGCTGGCCGCCAGATCGGATTCGGCATCTTGGAAGGACCGGGTGAAGACGGCCATTCGTGGGGGGATGGCTGCCGCGTTTCCGTGCAGAGCACGGGAGGCGAGGTCTGGATTCCCTGCGCCGATGAACCGCAAGACATTGCGACACAACGGTTTACAATGACACAAGGACGCAAAGTATCCGCGCCGGGCGTGACGACGCGGAAGCGTCATCACGAGGGGAAATGGCCCCCGTTTTCACGGTTCCACGCATTTTCCACGGGCTGGCAGGCCCCCCCGGGCTGGTTCCCCTGGCATTGTCCAACTAGAATAGGACTGTCCATTGGCTGCCAGCCCATCCACCGATCCTCTCTTCCTATCGCTTACGCTATGAATGCAGATGACGCAACCCACGTCGATTGGTTGGAACATGCAGCGTTGAGCGATCTGGGATTGCGGCGCGGCAACAACCAGGATGCTCTGGCCGTGGCCTTGGCCGGCAGCCATCCCCTCTGGATGAAGCAGGGGCACTTATTCGCGGTGGCCGACGGCATGGGAGCCCACGCGGCCGGCGAACTGGCCAGCGAACTGGCCGCCGACCTCGTTCCCTTGTCCTACCAGAAACGGCGCGACCAGTCGCCGCCCGACGCCCTCCGCGCGGCACTCACCGAGACCAACCAGCAGATCCATGCTCGGGGACAAGCCAGCAGCGATTTCAAGGGGATGGGAACCACATGCACGGTCATGCTACTGCTTCCCCAGGGGGCAGTGCTGGGCCACGTGGGTGACAGCCGGGCGTATCGCCTTCGAGCCGACCGCTTCGAGCAGTTGACGTTCGACCACAGTCTGGTCTGGGAAATGCGGGCGGCCGGGCAGATTCCCGCCGGCGAGAAAGCGCCCGACTACATCCCCAGCAACGTCATCACCCGCTCGCTGGGGCCCAACCCTTCGGTCGAGGTCGATCTGGAAGGGCCTTTCCCGTTGAAGGTGGGCGACACGTTCCTGCTCTGCAGCGACGGGCTCAGCGGTCCGGTCTCCGATGAAGAGATCGGCACGCTCGCCAATTGCCTGCCTCCAAGAATCGCCGCTCAGGCGCTGGTCGATCTGGCCAACCTTCGCGGCGGGCCCGACAACATCACCACGGTGATCGTCCGCGTGACGGGCACGCCTCCCGTTTCCGATGGGAGGGATGTCGAGGAAGAAGAGTCCGGCCGAGCCGCTCGACCCGTGCATCCGGCGCTTTGGACGGCGATTGGCGTCTGCTGTCTGGCGGCCGTGGGACTGGTCGCCATGGGACATAACGTGGTAGCAATGGCCAGCGGAATCGGCGCCGCGGTGGCCGCCGTTCTGGCCTTGGTGCAACGTTACGGTCCCGGAGGTTCCGACGAAGAGTTCGACGGCCGCCGTCATGGCCAAGGCCCCTACACCCAATTCGACTGCACGCCCACGCGCGCTTTTTTCGACGGGATCGCGCAAACCTGCCGGGAACTGCAAGAGGCGGCCGAAGGCGAGAACTGGGCAATCGAGTGGGAACCCCTCCTCAAGATCTCCCGCGAGGCCGCCGCTGCCGCCGACGGGGACGACTTCCGCACGGCCGTGGCACGCACCGCCCAGGCGATCAGCTACCTCATGGCCCAAGCACGCCAGAGCGGCGGAAACGCCTCGGCGTGACTCTCCTTACGCAATCCCACGGACCTCTTCATAGGCGGCGATTTTCGGCTCGTTTTCCAGCGTCAGGGCGATGTCGTCCAGGCCGTTGAGTAGGCAGTGGCGGCGAAACTCGTCGACCTCCACCGAAAGCGACAAGCCGTGATCGTCGACCAGCGTGCATTGCTGCAGGTCGGCCGTCAACGTGTAGCCCGAGTTGGCGGCGGCGCGGGCGAAGAGGTCGTCGACGGTTGCTTCGTCCAGGACCAGCGGCAGCATGCCGTTCTTGAAACAGTTGTTGAAAAAGATATCGCCGAAGCTGGGCGCAATGACCACGCGAAAGCCGTAGTCTTCCAACGCCCAAGGCGCGTGTTCGCGGCTGGAGCCACAACCGAAATTGCGCCGCGCCAAGAGCACGCTGGCCCCGGCATGCTGGGGGTGGTTCAACTCGAACTCGGGATTATTCGACCCGTCGTCGAGAAAACGCCAGTCGAAGAACAGGAACTGGCCGAACCCGGTCCGCTCGATCCGCTTGAGAAACTGCTTGGGAATGATCTGATCGGTATCCACGTTCGACCGATCCATCGGCAAGACCAATCCCGTGTGTGTGCGAAACGGCTTCATGGCGAAACTTCTTTCTGCTCTTCGAGCTTTCCCTCGACCCACGGGATGCAACCCGTGGGCGTGGCTAATCCCCTGATTCCTAGTCCCCAGTCCCTACCCCCTACCCTCCCACTTCCGTACGTCGACAAAATGCCCGGCTACCGCGGCGGCAGCGGCCATGGCGGGCGAAACGAGGTGCGTGCGGCCTCCTTTGCCTTGCCGGCCCTCGAAGTTTCGGTTGCTCGTCGAGGCGCAGCGCTGGCCCGGCTCCAACTTGTCGGGGTTCATTGCCAGGCACATACTGCAACCGGGTTGGCGCCACTCGATTCCCGCTTCGATGAATACCTTGTCCAACCCTTCGGCCTCGGCCTGTCGCTTCACCAATCCGCTGCCCGGCACGGCCATCGCCTCGACCCCGTCGGCCACCCGATACCCGCGCACCACGGCCGCCGCTGCACGAAAATCCTCGATCCGGCCGTTGGTGCAGGAACCGATGAACACCCGCTGGATGGGAATCGACACCATGGGCGTGCCGGGCTTCAAGTCCATGTACTTCAAGGCCGCGGCCATCGCCTTGCGGTCGGTCGGATCGTCGACCCCGGCCGGATCGGGGACCGTGCCGTCGATCGAGACGACCTGTCCCGGATTGGTCCCCCAGGTGACTTGCGGGCAAACATCGGCGGCGGCGAACACCTCGACCCGATCGTACTGAGCGCCCGCGTCGGAGGGCAG
>JABMRP010000378.1 GCA_013202535.1 Planctomycetota bacterium | reverse complement strand
CAACGAAGCAGTCGTCGAAGGTGATCGAGCAGAAGGCCTTCAGCCGCTCGCTGGGCTCGTCCATGAGTTTGATGCGAACCTCGGTGATTTCCACGGCAGTTCTCCTTCGTTTCGGCAAGTCAACGGCTACTGCGAACGAGAAAGACAGTCCCTAGGCCGCGCGCCTCCAAACCTCGTGCCAGGCGCTTGGCGTGACGTACATGACGACATAGCCCAAAGTAACACGTTCCACTTCCGCTCATCTCGTGTCCAAGGAAATCCAGTCGGGCCAACTCGCTTCGCAGCCGCTCGATCCAAGGACAAAGCTGCGCGGCGGCAGGCCGCAAACGATTGGCCAACCGCCGGCCGGCTTCAGACAAGTCTCCGCGAGTCAAGGCATCCAGGATCGGTTCGATCCCAACGGGACGATCGGCGACGTGACAGGCTTCGTAGACCGCCGCGGTCGAAAGCCCCGCGGGAGGACGAACGACAACAAAGTGCAGCGGCCCAACAGCGGAAATCGGCTCGACACGTTCTCCCCGCCCGCGACAGACCGCCGCGCCCGGCCAAAGAAAGAACGGCACGTCACTACCCAATTCCGCGGCCAACTCGGCCAGTTCGGCTCTCGACAGGCCGAGGTCCCAACACCGATTGGCCGCCACCAGGGCCGCCGCGGCATCGCTCGAACCACCGCCTAATCCCGCTCCCGCGGGAATTCGCTTCACCAGCCGGATCGTTGCACCCCGATTGACTTTCGCCCGCCGGCGCAACAACTCCACCGCCCGCACGACGAGGTTGTCGGCACCCTCCGGAATGGCCTCTCCCGCTGGCATTAGCGAACCGCCCGGATACGAAGCCGCCGCACACGTCAATTCAACCGTCCTGGTCGATTCCTCCTTGAAAATGAGCGTGTCGTATAAGTCGATCGGAACCATGAGCGTTTCGATCTCATGGTATCCGTCCTCACGTCGATTCAGTACCTCGAAGGATAAGTTCAATTTCGCCGGCGCCTGAATCACCCAATCCGACGCGCGACGTTCGTCAATCATGTTCATTCGGTGGCCAACCGCCACCACCATAGGCATTTGCCCGCAAACCGCAGAAAAAACACCGGATACCGAAGGCTCTGCTGATTCGACGACTAGCGCACGATACACTCTTGGGGAATTTTATCGCTTTTCCTCCTGACAGTCAACATGGATAGCCATCAGGATCCCCCCCACCAGCGGTTTACGCTAAGTCATGTGAGGATGCATAAACAGGGCGAAGTACAACGCCCTTGATCGAGCACGTCAGGTACCCGTCCTCAGCCCGCGACACTTCTGACGATGCGAAAAAGACATGCCCAAAGCCTGGCGACTTCAGATGCCATTTCGGCCGAAAGGTCGTCATCGGGCGATAACCAGCGGAAATGGCACCGCCGATCTGCGATTCCCCTGGCAAACCATCTACCCTACAATACCACCTCACTCATAATCACCCCATTTCACCGTGCCCCGCACCGGGAACCAGTCCACCATGGCCGAAGTGAAAACCTCTCTTTCCACCGATCTGAAACACTCCGTTCGGGGGGTATTGATGGGTGGCGCCGACATCATCCCCGGCGTGTCCGGCGGTACGGTTGCCCTCATCCTGGGCATTTATCCGCGATTAGTCACGGCCATCAGCCATTTCGACCTGACCTTTCTGGGCCATTTACGCAAGAGAAAATGGGGCCAGGCCGCCGAACACGTCGATCTGCGGTTCCTCGTGGCTCTGGGGACCGGCATCCTTCTGGCCGTCGCCACGTTGGCCACCTTGATGAACTACCTGCTGGAGAATCAACTCCAGCTCACGCTGGCCGTGTTCTTCGGGTTGATCTTGGCCTCCAGCCTACTGGTCGCCCGGATGATCGAGCAACGCGACGTGCTCAACTTCGTGTTGGTCGCAGCCGGCGGCGCGTTGGCCTACTGGTTGGTTGCCCAACCGTTCATGGGCGGATATTCAGGCCGCGGGTACATCTTCCTTTGCGGCATGGTGGCCATCTGCGCCATGATCCTGCCCGGTATCAGCGGAGCGTTTATCCTCCTGGTGATGGGAAAATACGACCACATCCTGGGCGTGATCCGCGATCTGGTGCATGGCCAGGTGACCGCGAGCCATCTCTTGACGCT
>JABMRP010000377.1 GCA_013202535.1 Planctomycetota bacterium | reverse complement strand
GAAACGGGCCGTTGTGCGGCCGGTTGTTCGGCGCCGGACGTCATCCCGGGCGATGGCTTCGCGGGCGATGGCTTCGCGGCCTGCGTGCCGTCGGCAGCATCGCTCAAGGCACTTCCCAGTTGTGCCAAATCGGCCGAGGAGAATAACTTCTTCCACTCGGCCAACCCCTGGCCGGACAACCCGGAGACCCGCTCCAACTCCAGCGTCACTTCCCGATGGGTCCCCGGCACGACCGCCCGCACGTTGAGCCGGCCGTTGCTGCCGTAGCGGAAAGTGACCTCGATCGGCCAGCCCTTGGGCAGATCGGGGGGGAGATCGCGGATCACCGTTCGCCCGATCGCCGTACAATCGTCCGGCAGCGAACTTTCGCCTTCCAACACCCGAACGACAATCGATCGCTGGCCGTCGGTCTTGGTGATGAACTTCTCCTTGGCCATGGCCGGCAGCGGCGTATTTCGGGGGATGACCTTGACGTTGGTCTTGCGCAGCGTCTGGCGATCGATCCCCTCGATCCCCAGGCTATGGGCGTTGACGTTGGTCACCCGAAACGCGGCATCGGCCGGGTCGCCGTCCCGCGCGGCCAGCAGGTAGCCGGCATAAATGGCCGCCCCACGAGCCACCGCCTCGTCGGGGTTCACCGTGCGATCGGGAGCCAGACCCGAAAGGTCTTCGAGCATCCGGGTGATCATCGGCATCCGCGTCGATCCGCCGACCAGCAATGCCCGGGAAACGTCGCTCCACTGGAGCCCGGTGGAAGCCAGCACCTGGCGGGTGGTATAGGCCGTTCGTTCGACCAAATCGACCGTCAGGTCTTCAAACTGCTCGCGCGTGACGTGTACCTCAAGCGTCTGCCCCCCGTGATCGATACGAACCACCGCCTTGCTCCGCGCGCTGAGCGTATGCTTGGCCTCGGTCGCCGCGGCGATCAGCCGGCTGTTGCTCAGTGGATCCTCGCGAGGGTCGACTCCGTGTGCCTGCTGAAATTGCTCGGCGGCATGGTCGGCCAGTCGCAAATCCCAATCGTGTCCGCCCAGTTGTACATCGCCGTCGGTGGCCAGGGTGCGAATATCGCCGGGCGCCAGCCGAACCAGGGTCACGTCGAAGGTCCCCCCGCCCAGATCGTAAACCAGCACGGACATCTCCTTCAGAGGATCGCCCGTGGGAGTGAGGTAACCGGCCGTTTCGCCGAAGGCCAGCGCCGCGGCGGTCGGTTCGTTGACGATGTCGAGCACATTCAGACCGGCCAGTTCGCCGGCGTCGGCGGTTGCCTTGCGGCGGGGTTCGTCGAAATAGGCCGGCACGGTAATGACCACCTCGGCGTCCGCTCCCGCCTCGGCCGTGGCATCGCCTCGCAGCTTTCGCAAGATACAGGCCTGAATGACCTCCGGCGGGAGTTCCTGCCCACGAATCAGGCGCGAATAGACCGGGCTGCCCATGTCGCGCTTCACCCACTCGGCCACGCGATCGGTCCGCACCGCCGCGGCGCTGCGGGCGTCTTTGCCGACGATCACTTCGGCGTCGTCGAACAAGACCACGCTGGGCGTGATCAGATCGCCCTCGGCGTTGGTGATCATCGCCGATCGGCCCGTCTCGTCGAGCCGCGCGATGGCCGAGTTGGTGGTTCCCAGATCGATCCCGATTGCAGTAGCCATGCGTGAAATCCGGCAGTGAGGAACAACTCGCCAAACAACATCGAAGGATACGCGGCGCGGTACTGGTCGCGCATAAGGCAGGGCTGGACAAACAGAAGTGGCGCAAGATCCCAAGCGGGACTCGCACAAACAGTCCTCTTGGGGGATGCCTCTTCCGGTGTGAACCTGTTCTGCGTCTCTATTCGACTCTAACAGCAACTCGACCAATTCTCAAGATGATGTTTTGGGTTGTTGGTTATGATGGGGGGATCATCGAGTGATTCGCCCCTTCCCGAAGCCCCGGATCTTCCGGGGGGTATCTCAACGAATGGCATCGCGGCGGGAACGGTCCCAGATTCCCCCCCAATAGAGCCAGTGGCTTCCGGAAAGGGCAAGCTACACTTGCCTAGGCGGAAATGAGACCCACTCGGTGTTTGGAGTGTGCGCGATGATCGAAATGAATCCGTACTACGCTCATCGGTCTTCGGTGGGCGACGTGTTCGACGTGGCCTCGTGGTCGCCGCGCAAGGCGTTGGGTGGCGGCCTGTTTTGCCTTCTGGCCGGGCTCGTGGTTGCCACCGCGACCTGTTACATGGTCCAGCCCAAACTCCTGGTCAAGAATCCACCGAAGATCCTCAAAGAGCTGAATCAGGAGATGCGTATCGGCTGGAAGAAGCACCCCTGGGGTATGCAAGCCGGGCTGGGCGGTGCCGGATGTATGGCCTTCATGCTGCTGGCCGGCGGCGTGGCCACGCTCGGCGACTTCTTGCGCTCCGACTACTACCTGCGAGCCGGCACCGGCGGCGTTTCGCTACGCGTGCCCCAAGGCGTCTCCTGGAGCAAACTGTGCCTGGCATCCAAGGTGCTGCGGCTCGACTTGTCCTGGGATCAGGTCGAGCGTTGGACCGTCGTTCAAGAGAAACAGATCGGCTCGCTTTCCCCGAACGACGGCAACATCGCTGCTCATATCGACCTGAAAACCAGCGACGGCAAGACCCATTCCTTTTCGGTCGATTGTTTTCGCGAACCGGCCCGAATCATTTACCAGAAGCTCCAAGACGCGATGAAAATGACGACGGCGCGGCTGGCGCCGGCCGAACCCGTCGCACCGCCCACAGGGGAACCTTCGTTGGACTCGCTCGCCGAACCGGCGACCGGCCCCGTCGCCGCGACGATCGAGGAGAAAGTGCAGCGCGTGCTGGAAGCGCTGGAGTCGCTGGTCCGCCAGACGGGCGATCAGTCGGCGGTTGTCTTCTCCGACGCCCGCACGGGAAAGTACGTGCAGTTTGTCGGCGACATCCACGGCCTGACGCTCGATCTTCCCCTGCAAGCGCTCGATGAGGGTGAATTGCAGCGGGCCACGCGCTACTTCGACGCCCTGGGCCAGGGAATCACCGAATCGGAATTGACCGACCGGCCCGGCGGCACGGTGACCGGCACGCACCGCTCGTTTCAGTTCCATGTCACCGACGGCCTGATCCAGGCCGCACAACTGACGCTGGGACTTTTCGACAACGTGTACCTGCAACCGGCCGACTTTTCGATGGTCGTCGAGGAAGTGTAAGCCGCGGACTTCTACCCCAGCGCCTTGTCGGAAATATCCTTGCGGCACCAGGCCCCGTCCCAGCGGATGCACTTAACCGCCGTGTAGGCCTGGAGTTTGGCCTTGGCGATGTTGTCGCCCAGCGCGGTCACGCCCAACACGCGGCCGCCGCTGGTCACCACCTGCCCATCGGCCAGCGAAGTGCCGGCGTGGAATACCTTGACGTCGGGTAATTGGGCGGCGTCCTCCAATCCGCGAATGGGTAGCCCCTTGGCATAGCTGCCCGGATAGCCTTCGGCGGCCATCACCACGCAGACCGCGGGGCGGGGATCCCATTCCAAGGGGCCCAACTCGTCGAGCCGGCCGTCGATCGTCGCTTCCATCACGTCGACCAGATCGGTCTTCAACCGCATCAACAGGGGCTGACATTCCGG
>JABMRP010000376.1 GCA_013202535.1 Planctomycetota bacterium | reverse complement strand
GAACCATCCGCCGGGCAAGCCGGCGGGATTCGTGTGAAACAACAAGGCACTTGTGCCCGGCGTTTTGAAGCGTTGAACGAACAAGCGGTCGTGTGATCGTAGGTCGTGTGATAGAACAACAGAAGAGCCCACGGAGAGTGGGCCTTTGGTCAGCCAGAAGGGGCCCATTATGAGCCCTAGCATGATGAGACAAGTGGTCATCTACCCCGATCCCGAAGACGGCGGCTGGGTGGCCGAGGTGCCCAGCCTGCCCGGCTGTATCAGCCAGGGCGAAACGAAGGAAGAAACCATCGAAAACATCCGTGAAGCGATCGCGACATGGATTGACGGCTCGCGCGCCGTTGGAATGCCGGTTCCGGACGATACGTTTGACGTGCATGTGTGCGTCGTCTGAGCGGGGTGAGTCTGGTTCATCCGTCTTCCCCACCGGCCCGGGGCCGGTGGCTTGTTGGTTTGACGACTACAGCCGCCAATGCCCGGAATCGTCATTCCCACCGACCTGTTCGTCGGACAGGATGTTCGACGAACGTTGGGTTCAGCCTGACGTGGGCCGCTTTCCCGCCGCCTGAACTAGCGTGCCACGTTTCGATCTTGGGCAACACAAGTTCGGCGAATATGCGTTTCCACAGGGGCGACGTGGCAATGATGTCGTTCGGGAAGTTCTGCGATTCCAAAAAGTTGTCAATGAGATCGCCGTCGTCGAAACCCCATTTACTCAGTAGATCGGCTGTGTGAAATCGCATCGCGTGCGTTCCTTTGACGCGTAACCATCATTCTATACATAATCTGCGTTTCCTCTGGACGTTGGCCTGAGGAATGTCCGTAGCTTAGAGCCATGATGCGTGCGGAGTCAAGCATTTACGGCGGTGTTACGGACGCGGGGATAGTTGCCAAACCAGCAAGCCACCGGCACGGGGCCGGTGGGGAAGGAGGGGCGAGGCGGGGAGTGTCTGTAGTTGTCAAACCAGCGAGCCACCGGCACGGGGCCGGTGGGGAAGGAGCCCGTTGGAACGTCTGTACGATGGCGCTGCGAGGCCATCGAGAGTTCCGGATCGACGGGCTTGGAAGCCCATCGTACATGGCCGCACTGCTTGACTTCTCGGCCGCGGCGTGGATACTCACACTTTTGGCGGTACGCCCGCTGCAGATTCGTTCGCAACATCCAGAAGCAGGAATTCTTCTATCATGAAACGTGCAAAGATCACGATCGTCGGGGCCGGAAACGTGGGCGCCACGACCGCCCATTGGTGTGCCGCCGCGGAATTGGGCGATATTGTCCTCCTGGATATCCCCAAAACGGAGGACATGCCGCGGGGCAAGGCGCTCGATCTGATGCAAGCATCGCCGATCATGTCGTTCGACGCCGACGTGACGGGAACGACCGACTACGCCGATACGGCCGGCAGCGATATTGTGGTCATTACTGCCGGCTTGCCGCGCAAACCGGGCATGAGCCGCGACGACTTGCTGGTGACCAACGCCCGAATCGTCGGCTCCGTGGCCGAGCAGATCAAGCAGACCAGCCCCGAGGCGATCGTCATCGTGGTCAGCAACCCGTTGGATGCGATGGTTCAGCGGACGTTGCAGGTGACCGGTTTTCCGCCGTCGCGGGTAATAGGGCAAGCTGGGGTACTCGACACGGCCCGATTTCGTACGTTTTTGGCCATCGAGTTGGGAGTGAGCGTCGAGGACGTCTCGGCGATGCTGTTGGGCGGACACGGCGATACGATGGTTCCGCTGCCCAGTTGTACCTCGGTGGGCGGTATTCCCGTGACGCAACTGATCGAGCCGGGGCGTCTGGAGGAGATCGTTCAGCGAACCCGCGACGGGGGAGCGGAAATCGTCTCCCTGTTGAAGACCGGCAGCGCCTACTATGCCCCGGCGGCGGCCACCACCCAGATGATCGAATCGATCGTTCGCGACAAGAAGCGGCTGCTTCCCTGTGCGGCCTACTGCGACGCGGAGTACGGCGTGGGCGGATATTACGTGGGCGTGCCGGTCGTGCTTGGGGCCGGGGGCGTCGAACGAATCATCGAATTGCCGCTGGGCGACAGCGAACGGGCCGGATTCGAGAAGAGCGTCGAGGCCGTCAAGGGTCTTGTCGCGGCGATGGACAACCTGCTCGACTGACGATTCGCTCATTCTTTCGCGTTGGCGGGGGCTCCGTGTTGACAGCCACCCAGGGGATCGAGTAAAGTCTGGGGGCCATTCCACCGAAACCGCGTCCCGGAGCGTGTCTCTCGGCCCCGTCCGCCCTGTGTTCCGTATCGTCGGTGCTGGAGTTTTCTCTTCCGCAAGTATCTCTACCGACCGGGTGCCATGAAGCGAATCGAGCAATTGGCCAAGTTGAAGGCGTCGTGGTCGGGGACACCCCCACCCGATGCCGCGTCTGGATCCTTTTCCAGTTCGCCTTCGTGCGGCGAAAATGCCGTTTTTGTCCCCTTGCACTACGAATCGGGATAT
>JABMRP010000375.1 GCA_013202535.1 Planctomycetota bacterium | reverse complement strand
CAGTAACCGTCCCGCCGGTCAGGCCAAGTCTTTGCGGTCCGGCGGCCATGTTGTCACCGCCGACGTCAAACGGGGAGCCGCTGCCGGCGATCTTCAAGGAACCGGCCGAGAAGGCACCGCCGTCGCTGACGGTCACGTCGTTGGCGCCGGTGTTGACGTTACCGCCGACGATCTTCAGATTGGCCGCCTGCATGGCACCGCCGGAAGCGACGCTTCCTTCGTCGACGTTGACCGAAACGCCACCGTGGTTGTTTGTACCCTGGGCAAAGGCCAACGTACCGGCTCCCGCCTTGGTGAAGGTAGCCGTGGCGCCGTTGCCGTCGTACGGACCGCCTATGGTCACGTCCATCGGGTTGTTGATGCCCGTGGCGCCGGCCCCGGCCGCCACTCCACCGTCGGTGAAGGTGAAGCCCTCGGGCGCACCCACCATGTTGAGCGTACCGGCCTCGAAGGTCACGTTGCCGAACGCCGCACTGACTTGCGACTCGGCGTGGAGCGTCGAATCGGCGGTGATACGGAAATGAGTGGTGGTCATGTCGATCGGGCCGAGATGGGTGCCGCCGGCGGTGGAGCCGGTGAACAGGGCGGTGACCGCGTCGGCATTAATCGCCTGATCGTAGAAGTAGATGTCGTCGAGCAGGCCGTTAAAGTAGTTGCCAAACGGGTTGCCTTGCTGAATACGGTGGCGCGCTCCGAACACCAACATCGACGGTTCGTCCCTGATGCTGCCGACGGCCGTCTGGCTGTTGTCCAGGGCACCGTCGATGTAGATGGACTTGGTCGAGCCGTCGAAGGTCATGGTGACCAGATGCCACTGGCCGTCGGAGACGGCACCGCTGGTGCCTTCAAAGTCGCCATTGCTGGCGCCCACGCCGCGGGTGGTGAAGTCGACGGTGGCGTTGCCGCCGTGGCGGCGCATCTGCCAGCCGTTCTCCTCGCCATTCTTGGAGACGAAGGGATTCCAGTCGCCGGGCCAACCTTTCACCCAGGCGGAGATCGACATGGCGCTGCCGCCGTCGAACACGTCCTGCGTGCCCCCGGTGTCGACTTGCACGAAGACGTCGCCGCCGGTCACGTCGAGCGACTTCCCGGCGCCGCCGTGGGTGTCGGTGCTGTAGGCCAGGGCGGCGCCGACTTCGGTGCCGTGGTAGGCGTTGCCCGAGGAGTCGTCGGCGTTATCACCGTCGAAGGTCCAGTGGCCGAGCGGGTTCGGCATGATGGTGCCGGGCGCCAGTTCCGCAGTGACCTTAAAGGTACCGCCGGCCAGATTGACGTTGCTGCCATCGGGGCCCAGCGGGTCGACGCCGGAGAGGGCCAACGTGCCTTGCGCGACCTTCCAGGTGGTGTCGCCCAGGCCGGTGCCGGGCTTGTTGAGCGTCAAGGTGGCGTCGCCCCCCTTGGTAAACGTCGTCGTCTGGCCGTTGCCGTTGAAGCCGGCACCGGCGGTGAGCACCGTGTCGGTGTCGGTGATCAGTCCCACGGCGCCGCCCGTGGCCGTGGAAATGCTCGCCTGCTGGACGTTCAGCAGCGTGCCGCCGGTGATCCGCAGGTTGCCGTTCTTCAGCACCAGTTCCTGCATGTTCGCCGGCATCGACGTGTTCAGTTGGAGCGTGGACGTGGTCAGCACGCCGGGGACGCTCCACAAGCCGGCCTGGGCCGCATCACCCGGGTTGACCCGCTGCTCGCTGCCGCCGGGCTCGGTGAAGTACCAATGGACGTTCCGTCCGCCGCCGAACTCCTGGGCCATGTAAATCACGCTGTAAGCCTGGTCCGCCGTGAGGTTCACGTTGCCGTTGGAATTCCAGGCATAGCCGGCCACTCGTTCGCTGTTCTCGAACGTGCCGCTGCCATCCAAGTCGATGTACATCAGGCCCGCATCGTCGTTATTCCAGTGGAAGTTGTGGGTTCCGCTGATCCGGGGGGTGAACTCGCCGCTGTAGGCGGTTACAAAGTCCTCCCAGTCGGAGGATAGGGTGGGAAACGGGCCCCAGTCATTGTTGTCGTCGCACTGGGTCGAGCCCGTGAGGACGATGTTGTATCCCGCCTCCTCGACGTCGGTGAGGATCGTGTTGGCCTTGTCGCCCGTGAGCACCCTCGTCGTACCATGCTGGTACATCGCCCCGTCGAGGTTCAGGTGAGAATCGTTGCGCGGGATGTTGCGGAAGAGGGATCCCATCAGCGCGTCGACCGGTGCGTTGTCGACCGTCACGATAGCTTGGATGTCGATGGCGCTGGCCAGTTGGGCCGTCCAGAGACCGGCCTGATTGGCGGCGCCGGGCTCGACCGTCCAGCGACCGCTTCCGAGATCGATCGTGGGCTCGATCTGCGACCCGCCGCCACGTTCGGCGTGGGCCGCGGCGTATTTGTAGGTGCCTGGAGCGATGGAAATCGTAGTGTACGCGCTTCCGCAACAGCTTCGGTCGACGACCCTTTCCCCGGCCCCGTTGTCGAAGATGCCGTCCTGGTTCAGGTCCACGAAAATATTCGCCGGATCGTCGGCCCGGTTGGTACCAAATTCGACGTTGTAGGCGTTTCCGTTGTTGAGATCGGGAATGGTGAGCGTGCCAAAGAACATGCTTTGGTAATTGTCGTTCTGCTGCAAGGCCGGGAAGAAAGCCCGAAACTCCCCGTCGTTGCGGAAATCGACACGCCCGGTGATCATCTTACTCTCCAAGGCCGTTTCACCCAGCAAGCCGCCGTTACCGCTGCCGTTGCCGATGTCGTCGATGATGCTGTCCCCGGTGTTGGAGGCCGTGTAAATGTTGGCCTGCAACGAATTGGGAACATTCGTCACCGGCTCCGAGACCTCAAACGTACCGCCGGTGAGGTTGACCGCGGGGGCGCCGCCCATCGCGGGATCGGCCACGGCCAACGTGCCGGCGGCCGCCTCAAGGGTCGTGCTGCCGGCCGAAGTGGTGGAGGCAAAGCCCAGATCGAGCCTGCCCGTGCCCTTCATCACCAGGGTGGTGTCCGTGCCGCCATCGCTGTAGTTGGCGGCGGAGATAGGGTTCGTAGGAGCCAGGGTGGCACTTCGCCCAGCCGGGCCGTTGACGGCCACGCTGGCAAACGTCGTCGGCGCTCCTTCGGTGACCAACGTCGTTCCATTGTCCAGCGTCAGGGCACCGAAGTCCGCCCCGATGCCGCTGGTGGCCCGGAGGGTCGAATCGGCCGATACCTGCACGTCGACCGCCGAAGCGTCGATCGCGCCAGTGCCCATCGTGCTCCACATGCCGGGCTGAGCGCCCGGGTTGACCTGCTGCTCGCCGCCACCGAGTGGGTTAAACGCCCACCAGACGCCCTGGCCGCCGCCGAACTCCTGGGCCATGTAGATCATGTTGTAGGCCGTGCCCTGGTTGAGGAACACGTCACCATTGCCGTTCCACTCGTAGCCGTTGACGCGTTCGCCGGCACCGAAAGTGCCGTCGTTGTTCAGATCGATGAACATCGAGCCCGCGTCGTCGTTGTTCCAGTGGAAGTTGTGGTTGCCCGTGGCGCCGGGGGTAAACTGGCCGCTGAAAGCGGTGACGAAGTGGTCGGCGTTTCCGTCGAAGTTGGGGAACGCGTCCCAGTTGTTGGTCGTGCCGGTGACCAGCACGTTGTTGTTGGGATCGGCCGAGAGCGCCAGAACGGTGTTGGCCTTGTCGCCGATAAACACCCGATTGGCCACCTCCGTGTAGTTGGCGCCGTCGAGGTTCACGGGCGTCTCATTGTCGGGAGTGCCGAAGAAAATGGACCCGCGCAGCGCGTCGGGAATGACCACTGCGTCACCTTGGACTTCCGCCGTGCCGCCGGAAAGCAGCAGAGACGTCGAACCGCCCAGCGAAGCGACGTTCTTGACCAACAAGAGTCCCTGTTGGGCCTCCCACGTGGTTGCCGCAGCGCTGATTACGCCACCGCTGTTATCCAGCGTGAGGGTCCCCGTGCCGCCCATCGCCAACGTGGTGGCCGTGCCGCCGTCGGCGTAGTTGCTCATCGTCACCATATTCTCGGGAGCCAACGTGCCGGTACGCCCGGCGCCTCCGGCAACGGCGACGTCGGTAAACGTCATGTCGGCCCCGGTGGTCGTGAGCGTCGTGCCGTCGTTCAGGGTCAGGTTCCCAAACGCGGCGGGCGGAAACTCGCTGATCGCGTTGAGCCCGGAATCGGCCGTCACGGTGATCGGCGTGCCGGTCATGTCGATGCCGCCAACGGCGAGCCGCGACCACAAGCCGTCCTGATCCGGGGAGTCACTGGGGTTGATGCGGAAGGCGGGCATGCCCGTCCATGACGGGGGAGTGATCTCGACGTTGATGAAGTCGCCGCCGCCGCCTTCGTTGTAGGCGATGGCGAAATCGTAGGTCTGCCCACCGGTCAGCGTGACGACTCCCGTCTTGGGAGCGTCCCAAGTCTCCGGCGGCATGTTGCGGGTGATGTCGTCGGTTCCGGCGTTGAAATCGCCGTCCTGGCCAACGTCGAGCCAGAAGATTTCATGGTCGTCGCCGTGGACATAGACCGTATAGTCGCCGGTCAAGGGCATGGGAACGGTGGGAATGGTGACTTGGCCCCACCACATCTGGGAGTAGGTGTCGCTGATGTCGTCGTCTTGCCAGACCTCGCCCGTCCAGATCTGATTCCCCTGGACCTGCCCGGGCCAGGCGCTTTGGTCGGAGGGGGTCAGCGCGAACAGTCCACCATTGGCGTCATTGTCCACGCCGTCGTCGATGTCTGTGAGATTGTTGGCCGCCGCGCCGTCGTAGAAGGCGTAGTTCAGTTGGTTGAGGACGCTGACCGGGCCTCCCTGGACCGACAGATTGCCGCCGGAGAGGATGACTCCCGCCGGGACACCGGTGGTCGGCGACGTGCCGCCCAGCGGCTGCGCGCCGACGGAGTAGAGCGTGCCCTCGGCCACGTCGAAGGTCATGTTCTGCACGCCGATAACGCCCGTGCCGGACGAGTTGTCGAGACTCAGCGTGCCGGGGCCCGTCTTGGTGAAGGTGCCCGTGGCGCCTTGGCCGTCGAAGGTGGACCCAGAGACCGAGAGGGGGCCGCCGTTGTCGATCGTGGCGCTACCGTTGGTCTGCAGCGACGCGATCGTGCCGCCGCCGGCTAGCGCCAGGGTCGCGCCGTTGCCGAGGCTCACGGAACTCCCGGGAGCGACCGTCAGGCCGACGGCCTCCAGTGTGCCATCAATGGTCAGCGGAGCCGCCCGGGTGCTCGTCACGTCCACGGACGTGCTGATCCTCAGGATCTTGCCCGACTGGACGTTGACGCCGCCCGTGCCGGTGATGGACAGGTCTCCGCCGAGATCGACCGTCCCTCCAGAGTTCCGCACGGTCACGAGATCGTTATCATTGACGATCACTTCGGTCATGTCGGTCGGGACGGCGGGGGGTGGCGTAGGGTAGTTCCAGGTGGACGCCTGGTCCCAGAAGCCGGTTTGGAAGCTGGTCATGGTGGCGTCTGAGAAGAGGTTCAACGGGGTCCTGATCTCGTTGGCCAGATACCCGATGTCGGTTGCCGTGAGTGCCTGGTCCCAGATGGCCACATCGTCGACGGTGCCCTGGAAGTAGCGGTCGCGATGCAACGCGTTGCTCCCGATATTGAGGTTCTGCGTGGGCGTACCGATGGGGCCGTTGAAGTTGGGCTGGACGCCCATGAGCGTGCCGTCGATGTAGGTGCGGATGGTGCCGTCGCCCGACGGCGTCTGCTCCCATGTGAACGCGACGTGGTGCCACGCGTTCTGGCCGGGAGCCGTGTTGTCGCTCATGGTTTTCTCGCCGGGCCTCTGCAACTCGATGCGGATGGAATTCGGATTGGGGTCGCGACACCAGAATATCCCGTAGCCGGGGTCGCCCCATCCGCCGCCCTGGCTGACGATATGGCCGTCGTCGCCAGTGGCGTAGGCCCACGCCGAGACCGAGATGGCGCTGCCGACGGCATAGCCGGGCATGCCCATGTCCACGTAGGCAGTGTCGTTGGTGAAGGTCAGGGCACTTCCGAACTTGCCGACGGTCCACGTGGTCGCACCGTTCAGCGCGCCGGCGTTGGCGCCGCCGAGGTCGGCCGTGGCGGTGCCGCTTCCCTCATCGAGCGGCCAATAGCCAATCAGATCTCCATGGGCCACGCCGCCGCAGAGCAACAATAAGCCTAGTGCCAACACGCCAAATGCCCGAATCGCGTTCATGACAAGGTCGCCTTTCCAATGGAGAAACTGCCAGGTTGTAGCGAGGATAAGTCGTTATTGTGACAAGTGTTGCAGACATTAATTCAAACGGACGCCGGACCCGGCGCTGCCTAACAATCTAACTAACCGCGCCAGCCAACGCAAACACTTTTTTCGGATTTATTTAGAAACTACTCTAAAACCCCCCGGTAGCGGTATCACCTCCGCCGGATGGGTATCTGCGGGTTGTTTATCGTGGCTTGTGGCAGCGCATGTGCGTGCGGGTGGCACATGCCAACCACGATGCGATTGCCCCCGGTTCGGGAGAGAATTGCCGCCCCGATACGGCATAACGAGAAGCCCGTTGGACCGTCGGCCAGCAGCAGCCAACTTGTGCGCGAAGGAGGTGTCAGAAACCTCTTGTGCGAGGCACCTGACGGGCCGTTGGGCGAAAAAGAAAACACCCGAGAACAACGCCCGTCATCGGGGCCCTGTCATCGGGTGTTCGGAAGTGGAGGATACCGGGCTCGAACCGGTGCCCTTCTGGCTGCCAGCCAGACGCT
>JABMRP010000374.1 GCA_013202535.1 Planctomycetota bacterium | reverse complement strand
ATCATAATCCGCGTGTCCGGGGTTCGAATCCCTGCGCCGCTACTTGATGTAAACTGCTGTGGTGCAATCACTTAACGCCGCAATCTCCGACTCGCTCGGGGCTTGCGGCGTTCTCTTCTGGCCACCTGTTGGGATGGTTTTCGCGGCAGATCGATGCGGATCGCGGCGAGTTGGTGGTCATCCGGGTGACACCGACCGGCTTCCGCAGCGATCGGAGCCACCGGCACAGCCCGGCTTGAAGTTCGGGCCACTTGCGGGTCGACAGGTGGCGGCCCACGTAGGAGCTGCAGGGCACACCCGCCTCGCGGGCGCGTTGTTTGAAGGCGCGGGCGCGCTGCTCCGACCACACGTTATAGCGGTTCCTGGGCAGCCCGCAGTACGCCAGCCGCGAGTACCCCTGCCCGAGCAGGTGCTCGGCGGCCATGCGGGCGACCGCCTCGTTGTCGGTCGAGAAGTACGGGATGCCGCATTCCGGTTCGTACCAGCAATACCCCCCTTCGATACCCACGACCGGGATATCCAGGCCGCGGACCGTCTCAGCGTACCGCCGCTCCGAAAAAGTGGTAATGATCCCTTGCCCGTGCCACGCCCGCAGATCCGGCAGCTTGTCCAGCGGGTCTTCCTCGGCATACAGGCTCCAAGCACTAGACTGGCGTGCATAGGCGGCCACCCCACGGATGATCTTCCGCTGGTAGGGCCGCGCGGTTTCGAGAATCAGGGCCACTCGCCGGGTTTTCTTCACCGCACCCTCCGTCGAGATCGCAGGTAGGGGTCGACATTGATATCCCCAAACGCGATTTCCGCAAGCGGAGCGTTCAGAGCACGAGCTTAGCATACCATGCCCGAGGGCAACCGTGCAACTTCCTTGCAAAATGGTGTAACTAGCCGCGGCCATGGATGATTCGGGCAACAATGCAGCATTCTTACCATATCGTGCAACTGACCCGGACTGCACTCTCGGGTATCATGGAGTCTGTAGTTGAATGTCGCAAGCGGCTGTGACAGTTGCACCGATCCAAATCGAACGCAGAAGATCCGCGAGACGCTTGCGAAGCTTGAAAGCTCTGCGCCGCAGTGGGTGAAGAAGGACTGGCGGTGGAATGAAATCAAGGCGAGTTGTTCCAGGTTCCGTGTTAGATAATGACCACTGAAAAGATACCGAGGAATTCAATGAGACAAGCCATCAAACCAGGAAAACTGCGGACGGGATCATGGCCGCGGGCATGTTCCATGACATTTTTCTTTCTCTTGCTGGCGGGTATGCCTTTCCGGGCCATGGGCGCGGAAACCGCGGCAAGCAAGGTAGCCGCAATTTCGGTGGTCCTGCCCGAAAAGGCGGACGCCGTGCATCAAAGGATAGCGCGGGTCTTCGAGACTCAACTTTACCAGCGCTGTGGTGCCCGGGTCGAAAGCGGGACCGGGGGAGAAGTCGTCGTAGAGTTGGTGATCGGTTCCGGCGGAGCAGAAGACGGGTATACCATCAGCGACCGGACTGGCGGGGGGATCCTGATTTCCGGCAACAATCACTGCGGCCTCCTTTACGGCGTAGGCAAGTTCCTCCGTTCAAGCAAGTATGAAGACGGCGAATCGAAAGCGACGTTCATCCCTGGAGACTGGCGGGGCTCTTCCGCCCCGGTCCAGCAGCACCGGGCCGTCTACTGGTGGACCCACATCGGCCCCAGGTGGCGGAATGCGCAATTGGAAAACATTCGCATCGACGTCGAGGAGATGGGGCTGTGGGGAGCCAATGTTATCGCCGGGTGCTTTCCTGTCCAGGGAGGCTATGGAAACATCCCGGGCTACAGCGGTTTCGACGACCCCAAGCTCGCCGGCCTGCTCTTGCGCATGGAAACCATGTTGACAACGGCCAAGGAACTTAGCCTCAAGACCTGCCTCATTGTCGCTCCAACCACGGCATACAGCGGCGTTCCAAAAAACATTCTCGCAACACCGCACAAGAACAAATGCGGCGGGAATCATGGTGTGAATGTCTGTCCGAGTACCCCCGAGGGCGAGAAATACCTGCTCCAGCAATGGGAGGGGGTTTTGAAGCACTTCAAGTCGATCGGCGTCGATGAACTTGTCTTCTGGCCCTATGACGAGGGTGGCTGCGGGTGCGAGCGTTGCCGCCCTTGGGGCGGGAACGGATTCGTGCGGATATCCAAGGCGATTAAAGAAATGGCCGACACCCAGTATCCGGGCGTAAAGATCTCGCTGTCCACCTGGTGTTTCGACAAAGACCCGACCGCGCGCAATGAAACGGAAATGCTGGCGCAGGCGCTGAAAAAGGATAATAGCTGGGTCGATTACATCCTGCCCGATTATCGCGTTCCGGGCTACTTCCCCAAGAAGATGATCGACAACGGTGTTCCGGGAAACCTCCCTGCGATCAATTTCGCCGAAATCAGTATGAAGTGGCATGGGTGGAACAACCAGAACAGGGGCTTGTCCCCGAATCCCAAGAAGGTCGCCGAAATGTGGGCGCTGACCAAGGACCACTATAAAGGCGGCATCATACCTTATTGCGAACATGTCTACACCGATGCCGACATGGTCATGATGGCGCAGCTCAGTTGGGCGCCCGACCGTCCGGCGGACGAGATCCTGCGGGAATACACGAAGTTCGAGTTCTCGGGCGGCCATACCGCTTCCATCATCGAGGCCATCCAGCAAAACGAGGCAGGCAGTACGGCCGATGCCGCACGGATCCTCAAGTCGGTGGAACCCAAACTCACGTCCTACCAGCGCGACGCCTGGCGGTGGCGCTCTTTCATGTGCCGAGTGACCGGGGTGAGCGCCAGGGCCATTAACTATGGCATCGATCCGCCGCGCAACCGGCTCGGGTTTGTTACGCCCCAAAACGACACGTCCGCGGTCGCCTCGTCGGAGTTCGGCCCGACTTACGGTGCCGGTAAAGCCCATGACGGCATCCTCTCGTCACAGGACGAGGAAAATTTCTGGGCCAGCGCCAACAACCAGGACGTCGGCGCCTGGTGGCGGAAAGACCTGGGAGATTCCACCTCCATAGGCAAGATACAGATCCAGTATCGAGGATTCGGCGGCCGCTTTCACTTCGTACCCAAAACGATCACCTTCCAAGTGAGCGATGACGGTGACAAGTGGACTACGGTGGTCAGCAAGTCGGCCAACGTACCCGCCAATAACAGCGCGTACTCAGCAGCGATGTATGCGTACGATATCAATGCCAAGGGCAGATATGTTCGGCTTCTTTTCGAGGACGGCACCGACGAGGTGATTGATGGCACCAAGGTGGTTGAACTCGTGGAGGTGAAGGTCAACCCGGCGATTGCACCCGCAGTGATTCAGACGGCTTCCCCCGTCGAGCAGGTTCGAGTTGTGCTGCCCGGGGATGATGACGATCAGCTTAAACGGATCGCCTCGGTCTTCGCGCGACAGGTGGAGGAGCGCTGTTCGGCCAAAGTTACAACCCGGGGCGTTTGATGGAAACCCGGAAATGAAGAAGAGCAACACGATGAATAGGATAGGGAAAACGATACTGTATGCTGCACTGCTCTGCATGGCATTTTGTATTAGTGTGGCCACGGCGGCGGAGGATCAGCGACCACACCAGGCCAATGACATGCCCGCGAATAGCCAGACTGAAAGCCGATCCGGCGCGGGTCCCGACAGGCCGAATATCATCGTCGTGATGGCTGATGACATGGGCTTTTCCGACCTTGGCTGCTACGGAGGCGAAATCAAGACGCCCGCGATCGATCGGCTGGCGTCGGAGGGCCTGCGGTTCTCCCAATTCTACAACTGCGCCATTTGTGGTCCCAGCCGGGCATCGCTGATGACCGGCTGTTATCCATGGGAAGTCGGGCAGGCTCCCGGGCAAAGCATTTTCAAGAACCTCACGCGGAACTGCGTGACGGTGATGCAGTTGCTCAAGGCCAATGGCTATGAAACCTGTGCGGTTGGACGGCTTGACATGGTGACGGCGGATGACTGGCACGACCCGGCGCAGGTGGCTCGCGCCGCGGATCGGGTCCTTGGCTCGGCAAGCGGCAGCCCCGGCAACTACTTCAAGGAAGTCAAAGGCACCGACTTCCCGGGGTACCCGAAGGGCACTCCATGGTTCAAAGACGGCAAGAAATGGGACAGGCCCGCCGGGGAGTATTCCACGGATTTGATTTCGGACTTCGTAGCCGATTTCATCGAAGGGTCGGCCGCGAGCGATAAGCCGCTGTTCATTTACATGTCTCACTACGCGCCGCACTGGCCACTTCAGGCCAAGGAGAAGGATATTGCGCCGTATCGGGAGCTGTATAAGAAGCAGGACCGCAAAACGCTGATGCAGGCGCGACTGCAGCGTCAGATCGACGCGGGATTGATTCCCGCGGGGACCACGCTGCATGACTCGATGGTCAGCGCGAATCCGGCAGCCGATGGATACCTGGCGATCGAGCGCATGGCGATTCATGCGGCGATGATCGAGAGTATTGACCGCGGCCTCGCCGATACCATGGCTGCACTAAAGAAGGCCGGCAAACTCGATAACACGCTGATCCTGGTGCTGTCGGACAACGGCGCCAGCGCCCAGATGTGCTTCGATAAAGGCAGAGTTCCAAACGGCGTGCAGCCCGGCAGCATGGACACGTTTCTTAATCATGGACCTGCTTTGGCCGCGCTGAGCAACACCCCTTTCAGGAATTACAAGACCACCGACTACGAGGGCGGCATCGCGTCGCCGTTGGTCGCCTGGTGGCCCCGTGGGCTGAAGGGCAAGGGACGCATCTCTCACCGTCTCTCCCATATCGCCGATATCATGCCCACCTGCCTGGAACTAGGCGGTGTCTCCTATCCTTCGCAATTCCAGGGGCGGAACGTGATCCCGCTGGCAGGGAAGAGTTTTGTTCCAGTGCTTCGCGGTACGGAGGGCGATCAGGACGCTCATCGGGTCATCGCGTTTCCCAAGGCCGTCCGGGACGATGACTGGAAGCTGATCATGCAAAACAAAGCCAGACCCGAGTTGTACCACATCAGTCAGGACCGGAATGGAAAGAAGAACCTAGCGGCCGAATTTCCGGAACGGGTCCAGAAGATGAAACAACTTCACGCTAAGATACTTACATACTGAGGAAGTTCAGGGCTAGAGCAGAGGAGTCAATATGAGCGAGGCTTCGAACAAGACAACATATCTCTACCTGGTCTCTCTTGTGGCCGCGGTGGGTGGATTTCTGTTTGGCTATGACCTTTCGATCATCAGCGGAGCGCTGCCGTTTCTCAAGAGTCATTTCTCGCTGGATTCCGCCGGAGAGGGCTGGGCGACAAGCAGTGCGATCCTCGGATCCATGATGGGGCCTGTCGCGGGGATCTGGCTCGCCGATGCCGTCGGCCGGCGCAAGACGCTTGCCATCGCCGCGCTCTGCTTTATGGCCTCAGCCATAGGAACCGCACTGCCGCATAGCCTCGGGCAGTTCGTCTTCTGGCGGGTGGTAGGTGGTGTCGGTGTGGGACTCGCTGCCGCTACCTCTCCCATGTATATCGCAGAGATCGCGCCGGCTCACATGCGAGGGCGACTGGTAACCGTTAACCAGCCCTGACCCGCATCAACGGCAGCGAACAAGCGAACAGGGAACTGGGCGAAATCAGGGAGGAGCTGAAAGAGGAATCCGGGACGTTCGGGGAGCTGCTGCAGCCGGGCATACGCATGGCGCTCCTGATCGGTATCGTGATCATGATATTCTCTCAGGTCAACGGTGTGAACATGATGCTCATTTACGGGCCGACCATCCTTGTAGATGCAGGTGTGGGTACACCCTCGCAGGCCATCTTCTTCACCATCTTTCTGAACCTGGTTATCCTCATCAGCACGATCATTGCCTTCTGGCTGGTCAAGCGGTTCGGACGGCGCGAGATCATGATCACGGGCGTCACCGCCATGGCGCTGGGGCACGTGGCCATGTCCGCGACGTTTTTCCTGGACGGCTCCCCCTTCCTTAATCTCGGCGCCATGTTCCTCGCCGCGGGAGCCTTTACGCTGAGCCTGGCGCCCCTGAGCTGGGTCATCATATCTGAAATCTTCCCCAACCAGATCAGGGGCAAAGCGGTCTCGATTGTCTGCTGTATCCTCTATGCGTCCTCCTTCCTCTGTGCCAGGTTCTTCCCCATGATAACCAAAGGGTTCGAGAACAGAATGGGGCATCCTGGCGGCGCCTACCTGATCTTCGCGGCGATCTGCCTGTCGTGCGCACTGTTCACATGGCGGGTGGTTCCGGAAACCAAGGGCCTTACGCTTGAGGAAATCGGGCATTTCTGGCTGAAGCGGACAAAGGATTCGTTCTGGAAGAAGGAAACGAGGAAATGACAGGAAGAGAGCGACTGAATGCCGTGCTGCGTAAACAGTCGAAGGACCGGCTGCCCTGGACCACACTGGTTGACGACGCAACGCTGTCGCTGCTGCCGGACGAACTGCGTGGCAACGGCGGTATTGATTTCTACAAGCATCTCGGCTGCGATATCTTCATGCTCAACGGGTGGAACACTGCGCACCATTTCGAATCTCCACAGCTTCGCTGGCCCGACCGCGTGGAGGTTGTCCGGAGCCGGGAAAACGAACGACGGACGGTTCAGTGGAAAACACCGAAGGGTACCCTGACGGCCATCTCCCGGGGAGCGCACCCGATCACATATCCTGTCGATTCGATTGAGGCCGTCCGCATTTATCGCGACATGTGGGAAGGCGTGTCGTTCGTCGCGCACCCGGACGATGATCGGGCCACTCTGGGCACTCTCGATAAGCTGGTCGGCGACGATGGCGTGGTTACACGATTCTGGGGACCCTCCGCGATTCCGCGCCTGCTGGAAGAGGACATGGGCACCGAAAACTTCTACTATCTGATGGCGGATTACCCGAATGAGGTCGAGGGGCTGATCCGAACGATCCATGAGCGCGAACTCGACGCTTTCAGGATCCTTGCCGACGGTCCGTGGGATTCGGTCACGCTGATCGAGAACACCAGCACGTTCTATATCAGCCCGGACATATATCGGCGCTATAACATGCCGCACCAGCGCGAGTTTGTGGAGACGGTGAAGTCGAAGGGAAAGGTCGCCATTCTGCATATGTGCGGCCATGTGCATGGGATTCTCGATCTGATCAAGGAAACGAACTGTGACGGTATCCACGCCCTGACCCCGCCACCGACCGGGGATACCCCATGGGAAGACGCGCTGGATGTGCTTGGGGATGACCTGATCATCCTCGGTTGCTTCGATCCAAGCATCTTTATCAGTGGTCCGATCGACAGGATCCCGGCGGCGCTCGATGAACTGATTACGCCGAAATTGCGCGAGTCGCATTTTGTGTTGCATCCGTTTGCGGATGGAATTCCCGTCGAGCCGGCGCGGTTTTACGCAGTGGCCGGTTGGGCTCGGGAAAATGGATAAGGGAACAAAGGAGTAGACATGATCAATAGGAGCAACTGGGCACACGTGGATCTCGCAAAGATCCCCAACGTCAAGGTAACACCTCCGGGCCCGCAATCCGAACACTGGCACGATCGCTGCACGCAGTACTTCAAAGGCCTGAGCGGCCAGGTGAAGCTCTTCCCCGTGACGTTTGAATCCGGGTACGGGTGCGTCCTGAAAGATGTCGACGGCAACGAGTACATCGACTTCTCGTCAGGCATCTATGTGACGACTCTGGGTCATTGTCATCCAAAGGTCACCGAAGCCGTTCGGAAGGCGGCCGGACAGTTGATGAACGCCCACGATTTTACGACGCCGATCAAGACGAAGCTGGTGGAGAAGTTGGCGGAGATCCTGCCTGGCGATCTGAGCGGGTTCCAATTCTACGATTCCGGCACCACTGCGGTCGAGGCCGGCCAGCGTGTGATGCGCGCGGCCAGCGGGCAGCATGAAATGATTTCCTGTTTCTACGACTATCACGGGAAAACCTATGGCGGAGTCTCGCTTGGGCACATCCGCTCGACGGTTTACGGCCCGAGCCGAATGCCGGGCGCCCACATGGTGCCGCGTCCGGACGTGTACCGCCCGATGTGGAGCCAACCCGACGGCACCATCGACACGGACAAGTACATTGCGTTCTACGAGGAGTACCTCGACAAAGGCACCAGCGGCCAGGTGGCCGGGTTTGTCATCGAGCCGATCCAGGGCTGGGGCGGCTCGGTGATGCCGCCGGACGACTTCTTCCCCAAACTGCGCGAGCTGTGTGACAAGCATGGCATTCTGCTGATGATCGACGAGGTGTTGACCGGCATGTCGCGCACCGGCAAGTGGTTGTGCATGGAGCATTGGGGCGTGGTGCCCGATATCGTCACGCTCGGTAAGGGGTTCGGCAACGGCTTTCCCGTGACGTGTGTGGCCGTGCGCGAGCCGTACAAGGAGTCCTTCGAATCGATCTCGGCCTCATCCAGCTACGGGGGTAATCCGATGGCCTGTGCCGCCGCGCTGGCCTGCATCGAAGCCATCGAGGAAGAGCAGCTCAACGAGCGTTCGTTGCATCTGGGCGAACTGGCCATGAAGCGCATGAGCCGGATGAAGGAGGAGCACCCGATCGTGGGCGACGTCCGCGCCAAGGGCTGCCTGATGGGCATCGAACTGGTCAAGGACAAGGCGACGAAGGAACCGCTGGATGAGGCCGGAAGCCTGGTCTACCAGAAGGCGTTCCGCAAGGGACTTGCCTGGATACCGGCCGGTCACATCCTGCGGATGAGCCCGCCCGTGGTGATGGAAGACGAGGTCCTGCTCAAAGGGCTGGATATCATCGACGAGGCCATTGGCGAAACCGAATCCGAACTGGGGTACTGAAACGATGCTTCGCGCAGGCGCTACAACGATCGACATCAGCCCGCCTCGGCCAACGGCGCTGTACGGATACCCGCACGTGGAGCGCGTTTCCACCGGTATTCATGACCCGTTGCTGGCCACGGTGATCGTCCTTCAGAATGAAGACGCCACCCTTGTCCTTGGCGCCCTCGATCTGCTGATGATCGAGCCCACCGATGCGCGCCAACTGCGACGCGCGGTTGCCCGGGCGGCCGAGTGCGATGAGGCGGGTGTGCTGATCAGTTGTACGCATACGCACTCGGGACCGGTAACCTCGCAACTGGTCGGCTGGGCTGGCGATCCGGCGGTTCCGCCGCCGGATCCCGGCTATCTTGAGTTTGTGCAAACCCAAATGGAAGTGGCGACGGCCGAGGCCATGGCCGCTGCCGTGCCGGCCGAGCTGGCCTGGACGACGGCCGATGCCACCGGCGTCGGCGGCAACCGGCTTCGTGACGACGGCGTGACAGATCCCGAATGCGGCCTGCTGGCCGTACGGAATGCGGCAAGCCGTGAAATGCTGGCGATGGCGGCGATCTATGGCATGCACCCCACCGTTCTTCACGAGGATTCCACCCTCGTTTCGGCCGATTTTCCCTATTACACCCGCCGGCATATACAGGAGCATGTCGGTCGCGCGATTCCCATTGCTTACCATACCGCACCGTGCGGCAACCAGAGTCCGCGGCGGTTTGTCGCCGCTCAGACCTTTGACGAAGCCGAACGCCTGGGCCGCAGACTCGGTGCGGCTGTCGTAGGGGCGCTCGACGGCCTGTCTCCCGATGCATGGCACGGCGATATTGAATTGGATGCCTGTCTCCGTGAGGTGGACCTGCCGCGAAACCGCATTCGGCCGCTCGTGGAGGCGCAGGATTTGCTCGCGCAGTATGCGGCGTGCTACGAACGGCTGAAGCACCAGGGCGCTCCTCGCGTTGAAGTCCGCACCGCCCAGTGCGCAGTGTTCGGGGCGGAGGGGACCGTCGCCCTGGCCCGGGCCCAGGCGGATGGACGGCTTGACGAGAAACTGGCGGCCTACCTGCCGACCGAAGTGCAGTTGCTGCGGGTCGGCGATCTCGATCTGGTGGGCCTGCCCGGCGAATGCTTTACGGAATACGGTCTGGAGATCAAACGCCGGGCCGCGTGCCGGACGCTTGTGATCGGCCTCGCCAACGGTGATTTACAGGGCTACATCGTCACCCCCGAAGCCGTGTCGGCCGGTGGCTATGAAGCGACGGGCGCGGTGTTCGCCGCGGAATCTGGAAATGTATTGGTCTCGGCCGCGTTAGAGATGGCCGCGAAGTTAGGGAGCTGGGTGACGCCATGATTCTTGCCATGGACCTTGGTTCAACGGCCTTCAAGGCGGCCGTGTTTGACCGCAACCTGCAACGCGTGGGCAGCGGCGCCTGCGCGCTGCGTTACGACTATCGCCCCGGCGGCGTCGTGGAACTCAATCCCGCCCATGTGCTGGACGCCGTGCGAACCGCCGTCAAGGCTGCCACGACCGGGATCGACCTGACCGGCCTTGCCGCGATCGCCATCACCAGCCAGGCGCAAACGTTCACCGTTACGGATGCCGAGTTCAGACCTTTGATCCCATTTATTTCCTGGCTCGACACGCGTGCCGCCGGCACCTGCAAGACGGTTGCGGCAACCGGGGCGTGGGCCGACTTCGGCCGGCATGTCAGCTTCCCGGAACTGTTGCCGGCGATGCAGCTTTGTCAGCTCGTCCATCTGCAGGCGACCCAACCAGAGCTGCTTCGTGATGGGCGCCGGGCGCTTCCCCTGCCTTGCTATCTTGTGGCCATGCTCAGCGGAGACGCGGTGTGCGACACCAACCTGGCGGCCATGAGCGGGTTGTATTTCATGCAACTCAACGAATGGTGGCCGGATGCACTGGCGGCGTGCGGCCTTGCGAAAAATGCGCTGCCTGCGCTTGTGGATGCAGGTGCCGTGGCCGGGCATACCACGGAGCGTGCCGTCGCCGTGGGATTGCCTGCCGGTATCCCGATCGTCCTGACCGGCAACGACCAGACCGCCGGGGCATACGGGGCCGGGGTCCATGAGCGTGACGCTGTATTGATCGCTCTGGGTACCTGCCAGGTCGCCTACCGCGCACCGGCCGAACCACCGGCGCCGGACCGGACCGTGGCGGTGGGCCCCTATCCCGGGGATGCCTGGTATGCCATGGCCGCCGATGTCTGCGGTGGCAGCCTGATCAACTGGGGCCAGGGGATACTCGCCGGTTGCGAAACCGATGACAAGTTCTTCGCAGCGGCCGCCGCCGCACCTTCCGGCTGGAACAACCTGCGTTTTGAGATCGGCGCCGACGGTAACTGCAACGCCTGGCGCCATCTGACAACGGGACACACCCCCGGCGATATGGCGCGCTCGATCGTGGAGACCCTGGTCCGGCGCATGGCAGGCCTTGTAGACACGCTGTGTGCCGGGTCAAAACCTGACACGTTCCTGCTTGCAGGCGGCGGCAGCCAGTCTACTCTCTGGACCACGCTGCTTGCGGAGGCGTTGTCGCGGCCGCTTATCCCCACGTCGGCAGACCCACTCACCGGAGCCGCACGCATATCGCGTTTTCAAATCAATCAACAAGGAGATCAGACGTGACCGCAACAGCCACAACACCCCGCCGGCCCGTGCTGGGGCTCTGCCCGATCGGCAAATTCGTCTTTAGTCACGAAGACGCCATGCGCTGGAAACAGCGCCTGCAGGCACTCCTGCGCGAATGGGGCGTGAACTATGTCGACCTGGACGGCACGATCGAGGACGGCATGATTCGCGACCAGGCGCATGCGGCGCCTGCCGTTGCCCATTTTCGCAAACATGACGTGGATGGGCTGTTTATGCCGCACTGCAACTTTGGCACCGAGGGCGCGGCAGGTATCATCGGCCGGAATGTCGAGGCCCCACTGCTGCTTTGGGGGCCGCGAGACGAGGCGCCCCTGCCGGACGGCACACGGCTGCGCGACAGCCTGTGCGGGATGTTTGCCACCAGCAAGGTGCTCCACAAACTCGGTGTGCCCTTTACTTATATCGAAAACTGCCAGATCGACGACCCGCTGCTGGAGCGCGGCGTGCGTAACTTCGTGTCGAGTGCACACGCCGCGCAGGCGCTGCGGCGCGGCATGCGCATCGGCCACATTGGCCAGCGCATCGACTTTTTCTGGACCACCATTGTCAATGAAAGTGAACTGCTGGAACGTTTCCGCGTCGAAGTCCTGCCGATCGACATGGTCCTGTTCATTCGCGATGTTCGTCAGCGAGCCGACGCCGGGGCGAAGGCGTATGCCGCGGAAGTTGCCCGCTTGCGGATCGAAGGTCTGGAAGACGACCAATTGATCAACATCCTGGCCTTGCGCGACCAGGT
>JABMRP010000042.1 GCA_013202535.1 Planctomycetota bacterium | reverse complement strand
GCCTTTCACAGCATCCGTTGAGAATGGGGAAACTGCCTTGAAATATGCTCGTCTACTGATCGCCGATGCCCACCAGAACATGCTTGAGGCGGTTCGGAGGCTCTTGCGGGGCCTCTTTGACGTGGTCGTGATGGTAGCGGACGGGGATTCCCTGACGCAGGTTTCGGCTGCCGTGAAGCCGGATTTGATCATCGTCGATCTGTCGCTCCCGGTTTCCGGGATGGGAAACGCCCTGCGACACCTACGTTTGCATGATTCCTTGCCGCCCGCCAAAGTCATCGCCCTGAGTATTCATGACGAGGTGGAGGCCGTTCGTGAAGCGTTTGCCGCGGGCGCCATGGGTTTTGTGCTCAAACGGGCGGCCGCCACGGATTTGGTTCCGGCCGTCGCCAAAGTGCTTCAAAACGATAGCTACGTCTCCCCTGGCGTACAGGCCGTATGTCAGCCCAGCGACTTTCGCCGTGAACGCGATTGCAATGAAGTCACGGGTTAGCGGCCCGATCTTCCATGATTTCAACGGCACCGGTCCTCGCCGGGATCATCGTTGGCTTGCCTTCTTAAGGTTCGGGAGCGGTCGTTTGCTCCATTTCTTCACTTCGCCGCGGAGCACCTCGACGGCCTTGTCCAACTGGCGGTCGACGCCCCGGGGCATCTCGCCGGGCGCGGGCCAGACGACGAAGTCGGGCTCCGCCCCGTGAAGCTCCATGTCCTCTCCGCTTCCCAGAAGAAACCACCCGCGGAAGGGCATCCGCAGGATCCCCACGTCCATGATCGGCGTCGCCCCGGTGCTGATGACCGCGCCGGCGGTCGGCACGCCGACCAGCTTTCCGCGCCGCAACGTCTTCACGGCGTGCGAGAAGATTTCCGCGTTGGAGAAGCTGTTCTGGTTGCAGAGCACCACGATCGGTTTGTTCCACGTGGCGTAGACTCTCCGGTCCTGGGGGTAGCCGGGCGTGCCGCCGCGCGGGACCGTGATCGCATGCGCCGGCTGGGTCAGGGCCGTCAACAGGTGATCGGCCGTGAATCCACCCCGGTTCTCGCGCACGTCGATCACCAACCCCTCCTTGCCCGCTCCCGCATCGTACAGTTCGCGTTCAAAACGGTAGAAACTGTCCATGGTCATCGCCCGGATGTGCAGGTATCCCAGCTTTCCGTCCGACGCCTTTTCCACGGCCGTCCGGTTCCGCTCGATCCATGCCTCGTAGAGCAGCGACCGGGCGGCTTCGTAGGTGATCGGCCGCAAAGTCACGTCGCGCTCGTCGCCGTCGGTGTTGCGGACCCGCAGCCGAACGTCGCGATCCGGCGTACCGTCGAGCACGGTCGTCAGATCGATGCCCGGGTCGACGGGCTGCCCGTCGACGGCCGCGACGATCTCGCCGGCGAGGATTCGGCTCTTGGCTTTGTCGGCCGGGCCGCGGCCAATCACGTCGCGGACTTTCAGGCCGGGCCCCTGGTAGCCGGGCGCGAAACGCAATCCGAGATGGGCCGTCGTCTTGCTCCACTGATCCTTTGAATCGTCCTTGTTCTCCACTTTCGGTGAGAAGCCCAGGTGCGACCCGTTCAGTTCGCCCAGCATCATGCTGACAACTTCGTTCAGGCCGTCGGCATCGGTGACCTCCCGGGCCACCGGGGAGTACTTTCGCCGGATCTGATCCCAGTTGCGATTGTTCAGCGTTTCGTCGTAATAGGAATCGCGCATCGTCCGCCAGCAGAGATCAAAGGCCGCCTGGAACCGGTCGGCCAGATCGACCTGCTGCCGCGCCGTGAATCCGAACGAAGCCGTCTTGCCCTCGGCCGTGAGGCTGCCCGGGATGCCGTCGGCCAGCCAAAGGATCTGGTTGCCGCGAGCGATCCAGCGGGCGCCGCGGCCGGTCTTCGTGCTCAAGAGCTTCGGTGCCAGTTCGTCCGGGGGCGCAATCGTGTAGGTCCCCTGTTTTCCGTCGACCTTGGCCGAGAAGGCCAGTTTCTTTGAGTCGTGCGACCAGAAGAGATGGCTCTCCGTGGTGTCGGCGATGGAAACGCGGCGAATCCGCCGGTGGATCCCGTCGAAGTCGACGCGCACGTCCGGCAGCTTCTTTTTCTTGTCGGCTTCGGCTTCCTTGGCGTCCTCGTTCTTCTCGTCTTTCTTATCGTCTTCACCGGTGTCGGTTGCTTCGGCCGGTTCCTCTTTTTCCTGCTCCTTCTTCTCGGGCGTCGTGTCCTGCTTGGCGGCCGCCGGCTTGGTGCCGTCCTTTCCACGCACCTTTTCGATCTTTTCGATCGCCTCGCGCAGCTTGCGGTCGCGCGAGGTGGTTTCATCCTCCTCCTTGGTCAGGTAGACGAAGTAAATGTCCACTTCCGTCGCCACGCGGCGGCCGGT
>JABMRP010000373.1 GCA_013202535.1 Planctomycetota bacterium | reverse complement strand
CGCCGATTACACCGTGCCCAACGATTACTCCTGCTGCAACAGTATCGGCCTGGCGAATGTGGATCTGGACGGCTACATTGCATACCTCGAAACCCACGGCGGGTCCAATCAACTTGCCCATGGCATGCGCAGCGGCGAAGACGGAAAAGTCGTGCGTTTCAACGGGGGCCTGGGAGGCGGTTTCCGGGAGGAGGCAGGAAAGATAGGCATGTCGTCCATGATAACCACCGTGCATGACAATTACCTGATGTTCGTCAAGTGTAATTTCAAGGTTCCGGGCAGCGTCATCAACCGCGATGATATGGCGAAGGCAGAGCTTGAAGTAAGAAGGCGCCAGGCAAAGGCGGTCGAGCTTTTCAGGAAATACGTCCCCGGCTGCAATAATGCCTTCATGGCCCGGACCAGCCCGACGCTTAACATCCGCCGCGGCCGACTCATCAACTGCGACTACGATATTTCACACGAAGATGTCATCGAAGGCAGACATTTCGATGACGACATTATGGCCTACGGTTTTCACGACTCGGCTCCGCGTTACCAGATCCGCAACGGCGGCACCTACGGCCTGCCCTATCGCGCACTGGTCGTCACTGGAATCGAAAATCTCTACGCCGCCGGCATGATGATCACCTCGGACCACCGGCCCCACATGTCTACCCGAAACACCGTATGCTGCATGGGACAAGGCCAGGCCGTGGGAACCGCCGCCGCTCTTTGTGCCGCCAGAAACATCGGGACACGTGATCTGCCATACGGCAATTTGAGAGATGCGCTTGAAAGAGACGGCGTATATTTTGGAAGCTGAAACCACCGCCTTCGACTTGACCATTTGAGAAGACACCCCGGCCTGTTTTTCCTTGAACCCGTCAAAACGGTTCCGCACCCCCGGAAAGAAAGCCGCTATGCGGAAGTACTTCGAGCGTTTCTTTCTTGCTTGCGTCGTCCTTACCCTGTCGCTATTCTTGGCGACTCGTTCGTGTTATGCCCAGGCGGAGGCCGACACACCGCCGGCCGTTGTGGCCGAGCAGGACGGACAGGGGCGGCCGAAGAATAGCGATGCCCGGTTGAAGAGGATGGTTTACCAGGTTGAACTTGCCGATCCGGTTTTCCCATCGAAGCCGGCACGCATCTACGACGTGGTTCTAACCAGGGATCACCGTGGGTTTCCGGTTCAGTACGCCTTAACCTTCGAGCCCCATGTTTGCAGCGACGGTCAATGCGAAGTGGTGGAGCTGACCATGGTCTGGAACGCGCCCGGTTACTTCGTGCGGCTCGGGTGTCCGCCAGGCAAGCAGCTCACGAAGAAGGAGCACGCGCCGTTTACGGTCGCGGATTACGCCAAGCTCGATCGGATCCTGACAAATCGCAACTCGATTCTCGAAAACTGGACGCTCGCCTTTCTCGAACGACCGGTGGAAAGTGGCGTTGATGCGGTGACCCGTCCCACGCCGAGCACTGTGCGGGATTCGGTGATCCAGGATGCCGCCTACACCACTTGGGCCTTGTGGCACTGGGCCAACGGAGAAATCGTACCGAAATTACGCGGCATCACCAAGCAGAACTGCACGCCGGCGTATCTCGACCACCTGCTGGTCAGTGAGGACCGGAGTTGCGCCGATTTTGCCCTGGATTACGTGATCGGGCAGCATCCCTCCGATCCGCGGTTCGTTCAGAGCGTTTTCCACATTCTTGAGAATGGCGAGAGGGACCAAATCACACGTTCGCTCGAATTCCTGAGCCGTGCGATACCGGACAAGCCAACGCTGCACGCCCGTCTGATCCAGTCGTGCTGTCGGATGCGTTCGGCCGACTGCCCCATGATCCTGCAAGAACTCGCCGCCGAGCCGGACCTGTCCGCGACCACGATCGAGAACCTTACGGGACGCCTATCGCGGTTTCCGTACTTTCCGATTCACCTGACCTTGAGAATGCTCGAAGAGAGGAAGTTCGCTTCGAAAAAAGCGATGTCCGATGTGGCCACACTTCTGGACAGCGACGATTTTTTCATCGCCAGGAGAGCCTACGAGCATCTTCTCAAGCAGGCCCTGGACGCCGATACGAAGGACAAGGTCAATACCTTTCGCGAGCGGAACCGCGATCGGCTGTAGAAGCAAGTGCCTGCCCCTCTCCAAGAAGAATCGAGTGACCCAGAAAAGGGCGGGCTAGGATGACATTGTGAATAGGGAATTCGGCGTATCCGTTTCAAAGTGACACAGCCACCTGTTAGTTTGGAGATAGCTTATGACGATCCGCACGAACGGAAATCTAGTGGTCGTTCTTTTGGGTGGGCTGCTTTTGACACCGGGGCTTCACGCGGGGGACTCGCCGCAGTGGGGCGGGACAGCATCCAAGAACATGGTTTCGCGGGAAAAGAATCTGCCGAAAACCTTCGAGCCGGGCAAGAAGGACCCGCGGGGCGGCGGCATCCAGATGAGCACGACGAAGAACGTGAAGTGGGCCGCCCGAGTCGGCGACTTCTGCTGCGGCACACCCACGGTGGCAGGCGGCAAGGTGTTGGTCGGCGGGATGATCGATAAGCAGGGTATCCTGAAGTGTTTCGATGAGACAACGGGGAAACTACTCTGGCAGTGGACAGAACCGTGCCGCTCGGATTTGCAGGCCGATGCGATGAACTTCCGCCACTTCCCTAAAATACTAGGCGTGTGCTCGACTCCCGCGGTCGATGGCGACCGAGTCTACTTCG
>JABMRP010000372.1 GCA_013202535.1 Planctomycetota bacterium | reverse complement strand
ACCGTGGTAACTCGGCAGACCGATTCCAATATCGCGCGCACAGAACACTTTGGCCGTGCTTGGTACTTCGACTCAGTGACCGTCCACGTCGGCGGTGGCGACGACATCGCCGTGCTGAAGGATTCGGCCGCGCAGGACTTCCTCTGGGCCTCGCCTGCCAAGGCGACGTTCTCCTCCAGCGGCCTGTTCGACTACGAGGTACTCGGCGTCGGCACGATCGCGGCCTTCTCTACCGGCGGCAACGACGTGGCCTACCTCCACGATTCGCCCGGCAACGATCTGCTGGTGGTCAACGATACGTACGGCTCGCTGACCGGCGGGACCTTCTCGCTCTCTGCCAACGACTTCCGCTACGTCCACGGCTATTCCAAAGCCGGCGGCACCGATACGGCCGAGCTTTACGGGACGGCCGGCACGGAGACCGTGGTGACCCGGCCGACCGATGTCAAGCTCCTGGGTGTCGAACACTTCGGCCGGGCTTGGTACTTCGATCGCGTGATCGCCGACGGCGGTGGCGGCGACGACGTCGCCGTGGTCAAAGATGCCGATCCGCAAGCCGGACTCCTCCCCGTGGCCACGGCGGACCTCGGCAAGTACTACTGGCTATGGGATCTGGAAGACTACACCGTCGTGAACCAAGACGGTACCACCCACTTCGACGCGGTCGACGAGGTCTACACGGCGTATTGGGATTAGGGCGGTCTTGTCGGTGGGACCAGCGTAGCGCCGGCCCACGATCGCATCACAAGTCGAGTCATGCCCATCGGGATCATCCCGCCCGGGTAGGAGATCGGACGACTCCGTTCTTGGCTTCTCGTTGCGTGGAAACGCACGGTTGCGGATGAACGTATCTCATTGGTGACACCTCAGTCATCTGGCCATCCGTCGTCTTTGTGGCCGAATCCGGTGTTCCTGGGCTGCCCCTCGAACCCGGTCTATTCATCCCCCGGACCAGGCAGTCTATCCATTGCAATGCGGTGGAGTTAGGCCCAGCAGGACAGAGGGCAGGGGGGGAAGTCGAAGATTTTTTCGCCCAAACACCGAGTGACTCTTTTCAAGTGGAGGGGGTGTCATTGCTGCGCATACTCCCTAAATTGCTTATTGTTCCATCGTGGCCCCCCTTAATGGCAGGAATGAACGGCATTTCCGACAAGGCTTACCGATCTTACTCAACTGGTGCGACTGGCATGTCCGATACTACCGTCACAGCCACAGCGCAGGCTCTTTGCCGAAGGAGCAAGCGTCACGTTCTCCCACTCAGCGCAGACGAAGGTGGAACCGAATAATGTCGATAAAGCACGCGAAAACATGGGTAATCGCCTGGCTACTTGTTCTCCTGGCAGGTTCTACCGCCTTTGGCCAGGGGCTGCAGGAATTCCAGCTTTTCAAGCCGGCCGACACAGGGACCTACGGGAAGTTCTTCGATCCGGTCGATCCGATGCCATACGGAGACTCTTCCCCTCCGAATGAGGGGTTCTTTGTCCTGTGGGACGGCTTGATTTGGTCGATTTCGTCGCCCAACGTGAGTCCGATCGGCGACGCGGGTCTGGTTTCTCGCGTCGTGTACACGGGGCCATGGTCCGAAGACCTGTTCATCCAGACCAACACTCATGATACGGGAGCATTTGGGTCGCGCAGCACCCAAGGCGAGCGAATCGAGTTTGGCAAGATGACCGGACACCACGGGTGGGTTTGCAGTACCTTCCGGCTCAACAGCAAGACCCAGTCCATCGAAACCTCCGACATGGATGTCGTTTGGATTGACGACGCGTTTGGCCCCACCGGGACTCGGTATCTGCAAGGATGGTATGAAGTACCGGGCGGTGACGCCACGGCGGACCCCCCGGTTCCGCCGATTTGGCCACCGGACGTTCCTCCGTCCGACTACTGGGTCGCCACCAATGCGGACGGCGACCCCGTCTATGCCGTGTACCGCGATCTTCCCGTGACGTATGAGGACGTTCTGATTCAGAACCGGGTGGAAACGTGGAGCGCCGAATTGATGTACGTCTACCGGACTCACCGCCAGCACCACGGAGGCTACTACGAGCTGTTTGGCGGCGTCCGCTACATGGAATTCGACGAAAGATTTACCGTACAGGCCTCCGGCGGCATCCTCGACGAGAGCGTCTGGCATACGAACGGCGAGAACCACATCATCGGCCCGCAAGTTGGGGGCCGGTGGTTCCAACAAAGGGGTCGTTGGCAATTGTCGGTAGAGGGCCGGTTCTTTGCCGGGATCAACTTCCAGAGTGTCCGCCAGACAGGCACGCTTGGGACCAATCTTGCGGGAGGCGTTGACGCCGCCGGCGATCCGATCCTAGGCACCGGCAGCGAAGGTATGCCACGGGTCCTGTCCGCCACTTCGTTCAACAGCGTCCTCTACGAAGAAGAGTGGAGCCCGGGAGCCGAACTCCGGGCAGAACTCAAGTATAAAGTGACCGGGGCAATCAATTTGCGAGTGGGTTGGACGGGCATGTATCTAGACGGTATTGCCCGACCGTCGGGGATGGTCAACTACGAGATTCCCACGATGGGTATCCGCCCGGACAACAATCGCCAGGGGATCTTCGTCAACGGGTTGACGCTGGGCATCGAACTGAATCGCTAATTGAAGCCGGACGAACCGCAACACGATGCACGGTAATACGGGGAATCCTCACCAGGCGGCGAGGGTTCCCTGGTTGCGTTCTTGGGAGCAATCAGCGGAGCGAGTCCGAGCGTCGATGGGCTCGCCTCACCCCTTCTTGGCGACCATCTGGCGGATTTCGTCCAATTCCACCCCGAGACGGTGCCGCAGGGGGCTTTCCGGCCTCAGTTCGTCCAGCAGCGCCGCGGCTCGGTCCACCGTTTCGTCACTGATCGAATCGCTCCCTTTGAAGAGATTTCCCCAACTTCGCGAAACTTGCTGTTCGGTTAGCAATCTTCATTCCTCGCAAAAAAATGTGACGGTCGGGCAACCGCGGCCGCGTGGTAATTTCAACGTCGTTCTTTCTTTGTACCCGAAGAGGCACCGTCGAGGCAACCCCGAAGGGTGGACCTCTCCGCTCCCACTATCGGCGGTATTTACCCTGGCTTGACCGATTTGATCGGCGATGGTTCCCCAGTCGCTCGGCGCTCGGAGTACTCGGGATCGAGCTTTGACAATTCCTCGGCAATCGCATCGGCCGTATACCGTAGCTCGTCCTCGGTGTGCAGGGAAGTAATGAAAAACCGTAATCTGGCGGCGTTTTCCTCGACGGCCGGATAGAGAATCGGCTGGACATTGATCCCGCGAACGAAGAGTGCCTTGGAGAGCTGGACGCAACGCATCGAATTGCCCAGGATCACGGGCACCACCGGCGAATCCTTGCTCATTCCCGTGTTCAATCCCTGATTCCGGGCCAGATCCAAGAAAAATTTGGACCGCTTCCGCAGGCGGACAGCTCGTTCGGGTTCGGCTTGCAGCACCCGGATCGAGGCCAGCGCGGCGGCGGCGTTGGCCGGCGAAATGCCCACACTGTAGACAAATCCCGGTGCCGTGTATTTGAGGTACTCGACCACCTCACGGCACGCGGCGATGTATCCCCCACAGCTTCCGAACGACTTGCTGAGCGTTCCCATCCACAAGTCGACGTCCCGCGGGTCGACGTGGAAGTACTCGCCAAGTCCCCGGCCGTGTTCTCCCAGCACACCCGCCGAATGGGCTTCGTCGACCATCAGCAAGGCCTTGTGGCGCCGCTTCACTTCGATGAACTTCGGCAGATCGGGGATATCGCCGTCCATGCTATAGACGCCCTCGATCACGATCAGCACACGTCGATACTCATGCCGAAACTGGGTCAGCAGTTTGTCGGCGGCCTCCCAGTCGTTATGTGCAAACGGCCTTCGCCGGGCACCGGAGAGGATACATCCCTGCACGATACTGTTATGGGCCAGGCCGTCGTGAAGAACCAGATCACCCGGCCCGAGCAGATGCCCGATGGTCGTTTCGTTGGTGGAATGTCCTCCCACGAAAACAATCGCGTCCTCGGTACCGATGAACCGGCTGATTGCCTTTTCCAGCTCTCCGTGCAGATCCTTTTCGCCGGAAACCAACCGGCTGGCCGAAACGCTGGTTCCATACTGCTGGACCGCTTCCTGAGCGGCGAGCACGACCGCCGGATCTCCGGACATGCCGATGTAGTTGTAACTGGAAAAGTTGATCAGTTCCCGGCCGCCAATGACCGTTCTGTTGTTGGTAACGCTCTGATGCACGTTGAAGTAGGGGTTGTCCAGACCGGCCGTCTTGAGAAGTTCGAGGCTAGCCTTCAATTTGACGTATTCGGGAAACTGGTCGAAGCAATAGGTTTCGGCCGGTATCTCCTCCTCCGGCGGGGTGGTCGCTCTGTGGCGGGGCTCGGTCCCCAGATACTTCTCCACGGCCTCGATCATCTGCCGGCAGGTTTCCAGTTCGGGCAGGATTTCCTCGGGAAATCGACCGCCGAAACACTCTTCCAACGAAGCCAGGATTTCCATGCGTTCGAGCGAGTCGAGTCCCAGTGCCGCGATGGTCGAATCGAGAGTCAGGCCGGTGGCCCGCTCCTTGGCCACCGCCTGAACTTGCCGCAAAACGAGATCGGTTACCGAGAGCTTCTGCTCGACGGCTACGCTACCGTGGCCGTTGGACGAACGCCCTGCAACACTCTCCGCGACCGGGGCAGCGGCGTCGCTGGTGACCGGTGTCGATTTTCTTTCCCCAAACTTCGCGGCGGCTTTCTCGCCGGCCACCGCACGCGCCGCGGTGGCCGGCCAGCGAGCGATGATTGCCAGCGTGCCGTCGACATACGCCTTATGGCACGCGTGTCGCTGGATCTTGCCGCTGGACGTTTTGGGGATGCTCCCGGCCTTGACCAGCACAATGGCGTT
>JABMRP010000371.1 GCA_013202535.1 Planctomycetota bacterium | reverse complement strand
CGCCTTCTCCATCGCCGCCGCGGCGTGGAGCTTGTTGTAGAGCGTCTTGAGGCTGATGCCCAACTGCTGGGCCGCCTTGGGCTTGTTGCCTCTGTGATCCTCCAGAGCCAGGTGGATGGCCCGCACTTCCAACTCGCGCAAGGTTCCGCCCGGGTCGTCCTCGACGGTGGCTCGCAGGCGGCGGGTGGCGAATCGCTCGGGCAGATCGTCGGGGCCGATGGGCAGCCGCTCGCCGAGAATCATCGCGTGCTCGATCACGTTGGCCAATTCGCGCACGTTTCCCGGCCAGCAATGACTGGACAGGGCCTCCAGCGCCGCCGGGGTGAAGATATCTTCCCGGTCGGCCACTTCGGGGCGAAATCGGGCGGCCAGATGCCGGGCCAACAGGCCGATGTCCTCGGGCCGCTGGCGCAACGGCGGCAGGTGGATCTCGAACGTATTGACGCGGAACCAGAGATCCTCGCGAAACTCCTCTTGCTGAACCATCTCCTCGAGATTGCGATGCGTGGCGCAGACCACGCGCACGTCGCAACGAAACGACTCGTTGTCGCCCACGCGCCGAATCTCGCCGCTTTCCAGGAATCGCAGCAGCTTGGCCTGCACGGCCTTGGGCAGTTCGCCGATTTCGTCCAGGAAGAGCGTGCCGCCGCTGGCCACTTCGAACAGGCCGGTGCGATGTTCGTCGGCGCCGGTGAAGCTCCCCTTGCGATGGCCGAACAGTTCGCTTTCGATCAGATTCTCGGGCAGACCGCCACAATTGACGGGAACCATCGGAGCGTCGGCCCTGGGGCTGCGGTCGTGCAACGCCCGGGCGACCAGTTCCTTGCCCGTGCCCGTCTCGCCCAAGATCAGCACGGTCGAATCGGCGGGGGCCACCTTGCCGATCAGCCGATCAACGCGTTGCATGGCCGGGCCGTCGCCGATCAGTTTCGAGGTGCCTTCGGCCCGTTCCAAGCGCCGCCGGACCGCCCGATACTTGTTGGTCAACTCGCGCCGCTCGGCCACGCGCCGCAGCAAGGCTTCCAACTCGACCAGCCGGCAGGGTTTGGTCAGATAGTCGAACGCACCGTGGCGCAGCGCCGCCACGGCCGTTTTCAACGACGACTTGCCGGTGAGCACGATGCTGTCGGCCTCGGGAGCCAACTCCTTGGCCTTGGCGATCACCTCGATGCCGTTGAGGCCCGGCATGTCCAGATCGACCAGCAGACAGTCGTACGTATTGCGTTGCATTGCGGCCACGGCGGTCAGCCCGTCGGGGCAGACCGTGACTTCGTGTCCCATGCGGGGCAGTTCGAGGCTCATCAACTGTTGCAGCGACGGCTCGTCGTCGGCAAACAGGAGCTTGAGTCGGCTAGGCGGCTTGGTAGTGATTTCTGCTCTCCCTCGGTTCGATTTCCAAAGGCAGCCGAACCCGGAACGTGGCTCCCTGGCCCGGTCCCGAACTGGACGCCTCGATCTCCCCCCCGTGATCGGCAACGATGCGATAGCTGATCGACAGCCCCAGCCCGGTACCCTGTCCCGAGCGGCGGCGGGTAAAGAACGGCTCGAACAAGTGCTCCAGCACGTCGGCATCCATGCCGCACCCGTCGTCGGTAAAGATCAACTGGGCCGCTCCGTCGCGGCGCGCCAGTTCGATCCGTACGGTGCCGCCCGCGTCGAGACTGTCCAGCGCGTTGGTCAACAGGTTGAGCACGACCTGGCGGATCTCCTGCGGGTTGATCGTCGCGACCAGCGGTTCGCCGTCGGCCAATTCCATGTGCTTCTGCTGATACCGGCCGAGATGGGAGACCATCTCGATCACCTCGACCATCAACCCGCGCAAGTCGACGCGCTGGCGAGTCACCGGTCCGGTCCGCGAGAAGTCCAACAGCTTCTCGGTAATCTCCTTGCAGCGAAACGCCTCGCTATGGATCATCGCCAGGTAGTCGGCAATGACGGCGTGCCGCGGATCGTCGCCGTCGATGGACTTCTCGTCGAGCAATTCGCCGACGCGGCCTTGCAGCGATTCGCTGCACATGGCGATCGAAGCCAGCGGATTGTTGATTTCGTGGGCCACACCGGCGGCCAGGAACCCGACGCTGGCCAACTGCTCG
>JABMRP010000370.1 GCA_013202535.1 Planctomycetota bacterium | reverse complement strand
GTGTAACCCGAATATACCGGACCGGGCGTGACTCGAAGCGGCACGTGTAGCCTTCCTTCGTGGACAGACCTTTGTTCTCCCGCCGGTCGGCGACCATCTCCCATGCCTTGCCGTCGAGCGATGTTTCCACCGTGAAACCGTAGTATCGCTCACTGCCGTAATAGCCGACGACTACGACACGCCCCACCGTCGTGGACTCCTCCAGATCGACTTGCCACCACGTTTTCGAGTCGTCGAGCGCGCCGGCGTCGGCGGCCCAGTGGCGGCGAGTGTCGCCCCGCCGGCCGTCGTTGGCCAACTCGGGGGGATAGCCGGCGAGGTGCGACGAGCAAGTGGCGGGCTTGCCGGTGGTGAGGCTCGGGGCGTCGGGCTTGAACGGCTCGCCATGTTGTGCGCGTTCTTCGGGCGTCAGCAGTTTCGGCGCCGCCACACTCGTTACGGGTACACCGCTCTTTTGATCAAGGGCCAGTCGCCTCGCGTATTCCGTCGTAAAGGCATCGCGCACCAGATCGACACTCAAGGGCCGCGGCTTGCGATTCTGCTCCGCTTCGGTAAGAAAACCGTCCGGCGGTTCGGGGTGCTCGTCGATCTTGCCCGTCCAATGGCCGACCTCGCGACGATAGGCCAGCAAGATCTCCCCGAACGTGTCGGCATCGGCGTTTGGATTGACGGTCCAGCGAAGTTTGACATGCGACACATCGGGTGTCAGGCGTAACCAACCGTCTTGGATGACGCCCTTGCCATGGAGTGTCGCGAATGAGACATCTTTCACGAAGTACGGAATCCGCAGAACATAGTGTTTCGGCTGGGTGTGGAAGTCGCCGGCGATATCGATGTCCGCGCCTTCGGCAGTAAACGTCAATTGGGCACTGAGCGAGCCGAATTCGGTGAGAGCATCCTCGATCGAGACGGTCTCGCCCGGCACCGCCCAATCGGGCGAGAGCACGGAGAAGAGGTAGAGTTCGCGTTCACCCTGATCGAGCCCGCCGCGTCCGCCATGTTCGAAGACGAACATATTCCGGACCAGCCCGGCGATCTTGGATCCACCCCAGCAATGCGGCGGCGGACAAGAGGCCCAGACCATTCGGTCGGACCATGGCTCGACCAGATTCTCGAACGCCTCGTGGCACGACCCGGCATGCAGAAGGATATGGTAAATATCGATCAAGGCCTTTTTGTCGCGTCCTGCCACCACGTCCTGCATGGTTGAATTCACGGTGACGTACTGGTGCAGATGTTGCCCGTTGCGATAGGTCATGATCCCTTCGCGGTACTTTGTCTTTCGCAGGCGATCAACGGTTCCGGCAACGCGGGGATCGTCCGGGGCGAGCACTTCGCACGGCCAAGCCAGGAAGCAGTTCTCCCAATCCTGATCGGTCCGGTACTCTGCAAACCCTGCTCTTGCCGCCGGGCCGGTTGTGAACTCGTACAACCCCGTTGGAACGTAGCCGTCGTCTTCGGCGCTGGCGTCAATGGCAGCCAGTACGCTCTTCTCGAATGTTGTATGAAGCTCGGTCCAGCGTGCGACGTCCGCGTCCTTCCCAAGGAATCTTGCTACGCGGATTGCGTTCCGCAGGCCCGTCAGCGCCCACAGGTTGTGGCTGGTGTAGTGGCCGAGGATCATTTCGGCATCGAACGGCTCCGACGTTCGCATCAGCCCGTTCTCGTTCGCGCGATGGTCGTCTTCGATACAGGACACGGCTCTCCGGAGCACGGGATAGATCTCTTCGGCGAACGCCCTGTCTCGCGTGTAGAAAACATGCGTCGCCAGGCTGGACATCACTTGGCCGTGCGAGGCGAGAATCATCCGCCCGTGGGTCACCGACGTATCGACGATCAGGCCGTCCGCCTGCTGGCGTTCGGTCATTTCCGGCAGGCTGTTCCGCATAACCTCACTGACCCCGAATTGGTCGTACAGGCGAAGCATATCGTAGTAGGAGAGGATGAACGTGCTCGGGTACGGCAGGCCGTCGGTCTGACGCCTCCTGCCGTTGCGGGTGACCGTGCCGAGCATGGCATGAACCGTCATGGCGCGATAGCTATCGTTGATCCGCGGCTCGGGGCAAGAGAGTATGTTCTTCGTGCCCAGCAGATTCCTCCAATAGCCGACGGTCTTGGCGCGATAATCGTCGTAGCCGGCCTGCTTGATTTTCTCCGCGACACGGCTGTTCAGCGCGACGGGAACCCGAGGCATGCGAAAGTCGAGCGTTTTCCTTTCGCCGGGCGCGAGCGAGAAACGATACACGGCGATGCCGGTTTCCGCTCGCGGGGATACATCATATTCAGAACCCATGAAAGGCTTTTTGTAGGGCACCCCGGAAACCGCCTCGACTTCCGCTCCCGCGGGAAAGCAATAGACGAGCTTCCCATCGGCAGTCCAGGCGTTGTCGCTTCGTTCGAACTTCGCATTGGGGTTCAGTCGCGAAGCGCCCAGTCGATAGTCGCCCCCACTGCCTCGGCAGGCGGACGCGAGAACGGCGACCGTCGGTTGGTTACCAGTGTTCTCCGCGGAAAGCCGAACGAACTGTGCCGTGTTCTCTTCCGTCTGGCCGTCCAGAATGAAGGAGAACATCTCGATCGAATAGGCGATGTCCTGGTCCGTCCACTCGTATTGCACAATCGGAATCCACCCCTCCAGGAACGTCTTCTGCCGGGCCAATACGGGCTGGTGCGACGGCCCATAAAAGAAACACAGTTCCGCATGGCGGGTATAAATGGCGCCGTCGTAAGTAACCTGCACCGGCTCCGGCATGTAGGGCACGCCGATACAGACAGTCGATTTGGCCAGGTAACACCACTCCTTGTTGGGATCGTCGATCGCTGGGTCGACCATCGCCGCCCCCGCGACCGTGGAAACGGCCATCAGTGCGCAACAAAACAGCGTTCTCATCCCTATTGCTCCTCGGGCGATTGTTGAATCCAATCGGAAGCGGCTACTTCGAGAATACGTCGAAGTTGCACTCGTTCTTCCCACCGGCAGTGATTTCGGCATCCAGTTCGCTGGCCGTGTTGAAACGGGGTGCGACTTGTTCCACGCCGGGGCGATGCACGGCGGGCAGAGCCGCTTCTTCGGGCGTGGGCGGAGCCGTGTTCTCCTGGGCCGCGAAAATGCGCACGCGATATTTGCCTGGCGGCAAGCCCTTGATCCGCTCGATCTGGTAACGGCCGTCGGAAATAGCCGTGCCACTGCTCACGCCGCCCGTTTCGATGGGAGCAAATTCGATGTTCCCCCGGCTCAACGGTTTCTCGTCGAGTGTCACCGCTCCGGAGACGGCTTCCCGCTCCAGCGGATTTCCCTGCCCACAGCCGGCCAGTAGCGGTAAGCAGCAAGCGCCAAGCAGGAGACCGCCCGCGATTGCCGAACTCAAGGGGCGACGAATCGTTTTCATGGCTTCTTTTCCGGTGGGAACGCCCGAACCTCGACGATATGCACGCCTCGGTTCAGATTATGGTAGAGCACGTTCACGCGGATGTAACGTGCTTCGATCGGGTCGAACTTGAATCGGTCGCCCTTGGGTGTTGACGGCGTGGCGTTCTTGCTCATGTCGCCGACCTGTTTCCAGTTCTTGCCGTCCGCCGATACCTCGACCGTGTACCGGTAGTATCGCTTCATGCCCCAGTACGGCCAGACATGCACGGCGTCCAGCGTGCGTACCTCTTCCAGGTCGATGGTTAGCCAAGCCGGGTAGGGGTCGGTTTGCCAGCTCGATTGCAGATCCCAAGCGTTGCCGTCGACGGCCAGGGTCGGTGGATGGCCCGAGAGCGACGCCGAAGCGATCACCGGGCGGCCATCGGCGACTCCCGGGGAACCCACGGGCCCCGGGCGAATGTCGCCGAAACGCTTGACGAACGCGGCTTGTCGCTCGGCCGCGGTCTGTAGCCGCGGTGGTTCGACCGGATACGGTGTCCCGCCCTTCTCGACATACTGCTCGAATCGCCGACCGTATTCCTTGAGAAACGCACGTCGCACCAGATCGAAACTCAACGGCTCGGCCGGATGGTCCTTCTCGTCGGCCAGCAGAAACGGCTTGCCGGCTCGGGCCGGATCGTAGTTACCGTCGGCGACGATCAGGTCGAACTCACTGCGGTAGCTTTTCAGGATGTCCTGATAGTTGCCGTCATGGGCGCCGGGTTTCGCGTGCCACTCGATCGACGCGCGGTTCACATCCGGTGTGAAGAAGAGCAGGCCGTCTTTCTCAAACGCTCGGGTTGCGTCGCTGTGAAACGCGTCGAGCTCGACCGAATACGGGATGCGAAAAACAAGATACCGGGGCGCCCGATGGAAATCGGCCTCGAACGTCAACTCCGCGCCGCTCTCGATAAACGTGAGCGAACTGGAGATCGGACCCATTTCTGTCGGCGCGTTGCGCATTGCCACCTTCTTACCGGGCTGTATCCAGGCCGGTGAAATCAGCGAGTAGAGGTAAAGGTCCCGATCCTTCTCTTCGAGCCCGGTCTGGCCGCCGTATTCACAGACCATCATGTTGCGAATAAACAGGGCCGTCTTGGCCGCGGCCCAAGCGTGGGGCGGTGGGCAACTCGCCCATGGCGTGCGATTGGACCACGGCACGACCAGATTCTCGAACCCCTCGTGCGTCGAGCCGTTGTGCAGCAGCACATGGTAAAGATCCAACAGGGCATGTTTCTGGTCGCCGATCGCCCGATACTGATTCGCCTGGTTCAGCGTCACATACTGATGAACGTGCATGCCGTTGCGGTAGCTCATGCAACCTTCGCGATACTTACGCGCCCGAATGGTCGCCAGAGTTTTCGCCACTCGCGGGTCATCGGGCCCAAGCAGTTCGGTCGGGTAGACCAGCAGATTGTTTTCCCAGTCTTGATTGGGAAACTTGTTCGGCGGGCCGTGGCCTTGCACTTTTCCCGCCGTCCAATCATAAAGCCCCGAGCGGATGTAGCCCTCCTTGCGATATGTATGGTCGACCGCCCGGATGATCGCCTGGCGGTAGGTGGCCTCGGCTTCGGACCATGCCCGGGCGTCTTCGGTTTCGCCAAGCAATCGGGCCGCCCGGATCGAGGTGCGAAGTGCCAACAGGGCAAACAGGTTGTGGCACGTGTGGTAGCCGGTCAGCATCGGCGCGTCGTAGGGGATGGACGAGCGAATCAGGCCATGCTCGTTGTTGTTCTTATGATCGTCGACGATAAACTGGGCGCCCTTGCGGATCGCCGGATAGACCTTGCGGCCATACTTCAGGTCGCCGGTCATGACCAGATGATAGGCCAGTGCGAAGAGCCCCTGGCCGTGCGAGGTGACGATCGTATTGTTACCCCGGTTGTGGACGTCGATGAACATACCCGACGGGTGCTGTTTGCCGATCAGCCAATCGACGTTCGGCTCGCTCATCGTGTACAGGCCGGCCGTATCGTAGGCCAGGAGCATGTCAATATAGTCGTTGAGAAACAACGCATCGTACGGAAGCCCGCTGCCTTGGCGCTTGCCGCCGCCCTGGGTGCGAGTCGCCAGGATCAAGTGGACCAGCGATGCTCGATAGGAATCGTTGACCCGGCGTTCGGGGATCTCGAATTGGAAATCGCCAAACAGGTCGCTCCAATACCGGACGGTAACATCTCGGGTGCTCCGGTAATCGGCGGCCGCCACCGCGGCGACATGCTCCGGGTCTTGCAGCGGTACTCGCGGCATCTTGAACACGGCGTCGAACGTCTCGCCCGGCCCGAGCGACCGCCGGTACACGGCCAGTCCGGTGGCGGTGCGATCGGTAACGTGATGATCCACCGCACGGTACTCGCCCTTGCAAAGAACGTCCGGCACGGCATAAGTTTCGGCACCCGGTGAAAACGTGTAGATCAGTTGTCCGTTGCGGGTCACACGGTCGTTGCGCATGGCGAAGCGCGTACCCGGAGACACCGATTGACGAACGCCACCGAGGCGAAAATGTCCGGCCGAACCTCTGATGCCAGCCGCCACGACGCCTTCGACCGATGACTCGCCCGGATTGGTCATGCTCAGTCGGGCGAATTGCACCAGATTCGCGGTGCCCAACTCGGGCAGTTCCGCGCTGAAGATCTCAAGCTGATACTCGACGCCGTCCTCTTTCCAGCCGTACTGGACCATCGGGATCCAACCGTCGAGAAACGTCTTATTTCGGGCCATGACCGGCCGCAGTGTCTTGCCATGAAAGAACGCCAGTTCCGCATGTCGCGTATAGATGGCCCCGTCGTACGTAATCTGTACCGGCTCGGGGACAAACGGCATGCCGATCACGGTGGTCGACTGGGCCGCATAGCACCATTCTTCCCCGTCGCGATCAATCGCCGGATCGAACATGGGTTCCCCGGCGCAAAGCACTCCGGCGGAGAGGACCGCGAGTAACAGCAGCGAGCGAAAAAGGGTCAGTTGTATGGTCATGCTCATGGTTTCACGGGGTTGGCGATCAACGTGGGATGGCTCTCGAAGCGGTTGACGGCCCTGCTACGGCATGCTCGCCGTTTCACCGCCCCGCGAGGTGCTCAGCGCGCGCCAGATGTCCAGGGCGATATTGTCGGTGATAAAACTCACCGAGCCGTCGCATACGGCGCACTGCACGCCGCCGGAATGCCGGCTTCGGGCCGCGTTGGTCATCGGCTGCTGCTCGGTGTGGGGGCCCGTGCAGGGTGGGTTGGTGGGGATGGTTCGTTGAGAGTCGCACCAGACCAGTTCTTGATATACGTCGGGCTGCTCGGCGTTGGGCGGCAGGTAGGTCTCGAAGGTCGCCGCGTTGCCCCACCAAATGAATCCCCGCAGGTCGATACTGCCTCCCGACGTGGGCGTTTGCCCTTGGACCGCCTCGGAAAGCATCAGCGTATTGCTCAAGCCGTCGCGAATGGCGTCGAAGTCGATCCATTGCGGATCGATATCCGGCCAGCCGTGATTGGGATAGGAACCGCTCCGGGTGAAGGGAGCGCCGCCGTACTTGACGCCGTTGTAATTCTCCACCGCGCCGTAAAACTGCGGCGCGACGAAACCCGTATTGCCGGCGTTGACCACGTAGTTGTGTTTCGTCCAGCCATTGGAGCGGCTTTGCGGCGAGTCGCTGGGGCATGTGTAGGTGGCGAAGCGGTTCATCATGAACTGGCTGTTGGAACCGGTGTAATAGAGTTCGCTATAGCTGACCTGATCGTAGGCCGCCTGCTGTTCCAAGTGCGGTAGAATCCGCGCTGCCCAGGTGACCGAGGTTCCCCAACTGATGGTCCCCGGCGGCAACATCGTGTTGGCCTCGTGATAGGCGTGCATCGCCAGGGCGATCTGCTTGAGATTGTTCGCACACTGCATCCGCCGCGCCGCCGCGCGGACCGACTGCACCGCGGGCAGCAACAGCCCGATGAGAATGCCGATGATGGCAATCACCACCAAGAGTTCGACCAGCGTGAATGCTCGCCGTCGCTTTCGCGGCATGGCCCACTCCTTTGGGAATACTCTTCGTCAGCCGGACCGGTCATTTCCGTCGGCGGCGACTCAACGACAGCAGCCCGAGCCCGCCCAACACAAACAGCGCGATCGTCGACGGTTCGGGAACGCTGGCCGCATAAGTGAAGTCCTCGGGCGAAAGGGCCCCCAGGGTGACTCGCGGCTCGTAGACTAGGCCATTCGTGGGGTCCCAGCCGAGGTTGTATTGGTGATTACCCACCGAGACAGCGCGATCCAGGAACCAGGGAAACGTATGGCCCGCCGAGTGGATCGGTTCACCATCGACGTAAGCGGTGATGGTGTCATAGCTCAGTGCGCTGGGGTCCGTCGTTTCCATGACCACCGCTAAATGGGTCCAGGACGACGTGTCTTGGTCCGTCGTCCAGCTTAGGTCCGCCAGATCGTCGCCGGGAAAGAAGCCAATCTGACCGTTCGGGGCTACACCCAGGACGTACATCGCCCCCATGCTCAGCCCAACCCCCGGGAATTGCGACGACGCAGCCGAGAGGTCCTTGACCCAAACCTCCATCGTAAGACCGCCCGCATTGTAGACATCCGTAGCCGTCGTAATGCCCTGCCCGCTGCCCACGCCCAGCGAATTGGCGGTGGAAATCGAGGCGCCCGTCACGTCCAACGAGCCGATCCCCGTGGCGTTCTGAACGTTTGCGGTGGGGATATCGGCCGAATAGGTTCCGCCGGGAGCTTGAATCGTGACGCTGTTGTGTATCCCCGGCATGGCGTCATTGATCACGCTGCCTTCGTTGCCGTCCACCGTGCCCGAGGTGTAGTCGAACCCGTACTGGAGTATCGTGGGCGAAGGCACGATGCCCGCGATCGTGAAGTCCTCGGGCGACAGGGCCCCCAGGCTGACTCGCGGCTCGTAGACCAGGCCGTCCATGGGTCCCCAGCCGGTGTTGTATTGGTGATTACCCACCGACGTCGCGCGATCCAGAAACCAGGGAAACGTATGGCCCGCCGAATGGATCGGCTGACCATCGACGTAAGCGGTGATGGTGTCGTAGTTCATGGCGCCCGGGTCCGTCGTTTCCATGACCACCGCCAAATGTGTCCAGGACGACGTGTCTTTGGCCGTCGTCCAAGCCTGGTCGTTCGAGTTGTCCCCGCGAAAGAAGCCAACCTGACCGTTCGCGGCCACGCCAAGGACGTACATCCCGCCCATGTTCAAGGCAAGCCCCGGGTTTCCCGTGGTAGCCGCTATGTCCTTGACCCAAGCCTCCATCGTAAGACCGCCCGCATTGAAGACGTCCGCAGCCGTCGTAATGCCCTGCCCGCTGCCCTGGTTAAGCGAATTGGCGGTGGAAATCGCGGTGCCGGTCACGTCCAACGAGCCGATCCCCGTGGTGTTCTGGACGTTTCCGGTAGGAATGTCGGCCGAATACGTGCCGCCAGGAGCTTGAATCGTGACGCTGTCGTGCGTACCCGGATTGGCGTCGTTGATTACGCTGCCTCCGTTGCCGTCCACCGTACCCGAGGTGTAGTCGAACCCGTACTGGAGTTTCGTTGGAGAGGGGGGCGGACCGGCTTCGCCGATCTCGAATCCGTTGAAGATACCGATGCCCTCGGGGCCGTTGCCGACGAGGAAACGGATGCGCTGGTCGCCCACCGAGTTGTCTGGTGCCACGTTGTCGAAGCGAACGTAGTTGACGCCCTCGGCGAAAGTCGACGTCTGGTCGCCGGTCGTGGTCTTGGCCGGCAGATTGGGTTCCGCCGGATCGAAACTTCCGCCGCGGCCGCCGAGGAAATTCTGCGCCCCGTAGACGACCAGATCGTACGTCTTGCTCATGTCCAGGCCGGTTAGCACCACGCCAAACGCACTGCCGCCGTTGTTGTGTTTGTAGTCGTCGAACAGGTCGATCGGCGCATCAATGCCTCCCGCCCAATTGGTGCCGTAAGTCATGGTGATCGTTTGGCCGTCGAGCTGGAAGGTGTTTCCGGTTGACGGCTTCAACTCCCAGGTCCGCGAGGTTGTGTCGAGCACCCCCGGCCCCGTGTAGGCGCCGCCCGACGCATCGACGCCGACGATGCCGGCCGATGCCATGCCAACGGTGGCGCTGATCCCGATCACGACCGCGATGAACAAGAATGCTGACCTCATGGTAGTCTCCTTCGCCTCGTGTGCCGCGATGTTGTGTACCCAGCCGCATGTCGCTAAAATCGAAACGATGAACCTCCACCATTGTAGAGATTTTGATGGCTCAACAATCGCTATCATACTAAGGTTTGATTAACAGTGCGTCGCGTTTTCATTCATAAATGTCGCAATAACTGTCGCTTTCCGTCCTGCTAACTTCGCAATAATTGCCATGGCCCATGAGCAGACCGTGCCGCCGCTGGACGGAGCCGTGATTACCGGCGTGAGACTGGTCGATTGGCTCACCCGGCCCGAAAGGGGGGCCTTTCAGTCCGTTTCCCTGCCGGGTCATTTGCTCCATGTGGTGACCGACGGGCGGGTGGAGCTACGCGCCAGCGGCGTGAGGGAGGTCTTCGGCCCCGGCGAATCCGTCTGGTACTACGAAAACGAGACCGTCAACGGGCGGATTCTCGATGCCCCGTGGACCTTCTACACGGTCAACTTCACGGCCCCGGCGCTGGCACCGCCGCCGCCGGGCGAGCGGGTCAAGCCGGTGGGCCCGTTGCTGATTGAGCGTATGGAGTCACTGCTACAGACCTGGCGCGACGCGACCGCCCCGCCGACGCTCCGGCACTTGCGACTCCACGCCCTGCTGCTCGAAGTCCTGCTGGAAGTCCTCCCCGAACAGGCCCACGCACACCGGGCCGACGAGCCGACGCTGCTCTGGTGGACCATCGAAGAGAAACTGCGCGCCGATCTGTCGCAACCGATCGATCTGCGGCTCCTTCAGCGCCTCTGTGGTCGCAGCCAACGGTCGATCATCCGGGCATGTCACCTGGCCGTGGGTACCTCGCCGATCAAGCGGATCCGCCAACTCCGGCTCAGCTACGCCCGCGGCCTGGTGCAGCTCTCCAAGCTTCCGATGACCGACATCGCACTGCAGGTCGGCTACGGCCGGGTCCAGGAGTTCTCGCGCGATTATCACAAACACCTCGGCGTCACACCGTCGGAGGACCGCAAGGCTGGGCCGCGCTACCGCCAGCTTGAATTGCCGGACAATGCCGAGTAGTTCGCTGTCTCGCTTCGGCCGTGTTATACTCGGCGTTACGCTGTTCGGGCTGATGGTTCGGCGTCTGCTGGAGATTGAATGGCTATCCTCGGTGAAACGGAGCCCCGGGATGATGCTTCTGAAAGTGACGGGGATGCTCACGATCGTTGTCTGCCTGACCCTGGTCGCCGACGACGGGAAGGGGGCGGCGCGGGCGGCGGACTACCGCTCGCCGCTGGCGCTGGCGGTCTCTGGCGATGGCAAGACCCTCTACGTTTCCGACAAGACGGCCGGCTGCGTTGCCGTGCTCGATGCGGCGGGCGGCAAGAAGGTTCGTGAGGTGGCGATCCCGGGCGAGCCCCACGGACTGGCCCTCTCGGCCGACGGCAAGACGCTCTACGTTGCCCAGCGGAAGGTAAACTCGATCGCGCTGGTCGACACGGCCCAAGGGACCGTCATCGGGCAGATCGCCGTCGGCACCTGGCCGGTTGCGCTGGCCGTGGCTGAAAACACAAAGCGGCTCTATTGCGCCAACCGCGGCAACCATACGGTCTCGGTCGTCGATCTGACCGCGGGCAAAGAGATCCGCCAGATCGCCGTGGTCCGCGAT
>JABMRP010000369.1 GCA_013202535.1 Planctomycetota bacterium | reverse complement strand
CACTTTCCCGTCAACGTGATGCTCACCAAGGACTCGGTCAAGAGCCGACTGGAGCGAACCGACGCGGGCCTGAGCTACACGGAGTTCAGCTACATGCTCTTGCAGGCGTACGACTTCGTGCAGCTTTACGACCAGTACGGCTGCGAGTTGCAGGTGGGCGGCAGCGATCAATGGGGCAATATCACCGCCGGCATCGACCTGGCCCGGCGACTCCGCTCGGTGCAACTCTACGGCATGACCTGCCCGTTGATTACCAAGAGCGACGGCACAAAGATGGGTAAGAGCGAGAAGGGCGCCCTTTGGCTCGACCCCGAGAAGACCAGCCCCTACCAGTTCTACCAGTACTGGATCAATCTGGCCGACGCCGACGTGGGTACGTGCCTGCGGTTCTTCACCGACATGGAGCGGGAAGAGATCGAGTCGCTCGAAACGACGCACGCCGAGGACCCCGGCCGGCGCGGAGCCCAGCGTCGCCTAGCCGGCGAACTGACCCGGCTGGTGCATGGCGAGGAGGGGCTGGAAACGGCCGAACGTGCAACGCGGATTTTTTTTGGTGAAGAGATCTCCGCCCTCTCCGACGCCCAGTTGACGGAGATCTTCGCCGACGTACCCAGCCACGAGCTTTCGCGGGGCGAACTGGAAGGCGACGGGCTGGCGGTCATCGACGCGATGGCCACCGCCGGGCTGGCCAAGAGCAAAGGCGACGCGCGGCGAACCATCAAGCAGGGCGGCGCGTATGTGAACAACCGCCGCGTGGCCGACCTCGACACTCGGCTGACCGCCGACGATCTGGCCAGCGAAACGGTCATGGTTCTAAGATCGGGGAGGAGACGGTATGCGTTGCTGAAGTTTGTGTAGCAGTTAGCGATTAGCGATTAGGGGGTAGCGATTAGGATTCAGTCATTGGTCATTGGTGCTTGCCCCTTCCCCTCAGACCGGGAGTACGCTTGTGCGGAGAAAACTACGTATCGCCGTGATTTCGATCGTCGTGCTGCTGGTGCTGTTGCTGCTGGCGGTCTTGGGGCTTTACCTGGCGGCCCAACACGAGCCGGAGTTTTACCGGCAGGCGATGCAGGCCGAGCCTGAGGTGCTCCGCCAGGGAAGCGACCGCATGCTCCAACGGGTGACCGTGCTGAAGAACGACGTGCGGCGCGTCGGCCAATGGCAGACGATCATCACGGCCGAGGAAATCAACGGCTGGCTGGCCGTCGATCTGGTCGAAAACCATCCCAACGCGTTGCCCGACTGGGCGAGCGATCCCCGGGTGGCCATCGACCCGGAGCACGTCTTGATGGCCTGCCGCGTTCAGCGGGGGAAGGTCAAGGGGATCGTCACCTTCGACGTCGACGTGGCGATTGCCGAGACCAACATGGTGGCACTGCGCATTCGCACCGCCCAGGCGGGACTCCTGCCTTTACCCCTGGAGAAAATCGCCGAGCGAGTCACCACCGCCGCGCAACGAATGGAACTGCGAATCGAGTGGCGTCAGGTCGACGGCGATCGCGTGGCCATGATCTCCGTCCCCCCGCCCAAGACCGACGACGACAAAGCCGTGCGGATCGAAACGCTCGAACTCCGAGAAGGCGAAATCTACCTAGACGGCACAACCGGGCCGGTCGAGAAGAAGTAGCTCACCTCAGCGGCTCGACGTCGAACACCAGCACCTCAAACGGCCTTAGTGTCACCGCATGCATCTTGCCCGCGGTCAGTACGGCCTCCGGCGACTTTTGGTCCGCAAAGGCGTTTTTGAGTCGATAGGTTCGCGGAGCCTCGGTCGGCAGCTCCAATACCTTCTGAATATCCAGAGCGAACGTTTGCGCCACGTCGTCCGGATTGCGCAGCGTGAGCGTGCCTTTTCGCGGCGACCAGGATGCGTAGCCGTACGGTTCGAGTTTCGCCGGGTCACCGCCTACCCAATGGCTGTCGAGCAGCACATCGGCATTGGCGTGTGCCCACTGGGCCGCCTCGCCGACCTGGCGCCATGAGGCCTCGGTCATCATCGACGGCGTGAGGTACAGCTCCTGCATTGTCGGACCCGCGCCGAAGTAGGATCGCGCTTCGTTTTTCAGATCCGAGCCGGCCTTCGCCACGCGAGCGCCCTGAAAGGCCCGGCCGTGGACGATGCCATGGTGCATGATCGAATTGAGCGGATAGAGCGGCGCTCGCGTGACGACATTTCGATAGCAGTAATGATCGCGGAACGTGAGCCATTGTTCGCGATCGTCGCCCTTGCCAAGCCATCCCACGTCGCCACCGTCCCCTCGCCACGTGCAGTCGACGTGGTTCAGCCAAAACGGTGAGGGCCAAGTGCCGGCCGTGACGTTGATGAATACGTCGGGATT
>JABMRP010000368.1 GCA_013202535.1 Planctomycetota bacterium | reverse complement strand
ATTCAAGGTCGCATCGGCCACACCATCACGATGGCCCGGCGCAGCGGCCGCCAATGGTACGTCGGCACGCTCAACGCCCGGGAGCGTCGCACGGTCCGCATCCCGCTGGACTTCCTCGAGCCGGGCGTGCCGTACGATGCCTACATCTACTCCGACGGCGCACCGGGCGGCGACGCGCCGTTTGCCGTGAAATGCGAACAGCGGACCGTCGACTCGACCGTTGCGCTGGAAGCCGACATGGCCGCTAATGGTGGTCAAGCGATTCGTATTGTGCCGAAAGCGGAGTGACGCATAGTAGCCATCTCGCGGAGCGAGATGGCTACGATACGCGCTACTTCACCAACCGCGCTTCGAGCCAGTCGGCGTGGTCTTGGTGATCGGCTCCGTCGGCGTACTCGACCAGCAGGTCGAGGCGGCGGGCATCAACGATATCGACGGTGATCGGTAGCGGGATGTCGCCGCCGCGGATGATGGGGCTGGCGTATTTCTCTTTGCCGTCGACGTAGATGCGGAATCGCACGCTGCCGCGGCCCTTGGTGCAATCGTCCACGGCCAGCGTGGCTTGGAAGCGGCGGTAGGTGCCATCGGGTGAATACTTCAACCGGGCGTAGCTGTGGACGGCCAGGCCTTTGAGGAAGAATTGCCCGCCGGCGCGGAGGTGGCCGCCGTGCAGGTTGCGATCGGTGGCGTAGGGCCAAGTTAGCGTGAGGTATGGCTCGGGATGAAACTCGGCCACCGGCAGGTCGGAGAGGTACGTCACGCGCCCGCCGATCGGTTGCAGATAGACGAGATCCTCGGCCAGCGCCTGCCAGACCCGGCCGGCCGTGGTCGTCACTTTCATCGCGGAGGCGTCGCCAGTCAGGCCAGTGGCGATCAGCCGGCTGCCGTCGGCGAACCCGGCCGTCGCGCGCAATCCCTCGGGCGACTTCCGCCGCAGCAAGTCGGGGTTGAACACCACCGCCGCGGTCCGATCGATAGGAATCTCGACCACGCCCGCCAATCTCCGCAGCCGCACGTTCGTGTCGTCGATCGCTTCGATCGTGCCGGTCAACTGGTCGCCGTTTTGCAGGATCAGCCGATCGGCATGACCGGTCGCTTGGGCCACCTGACCGATGATCCGATCGCGCCGCTGCGGTTCGCCGGGCAGCCACGGCACGATGCCGACGACCGATTCCAGGGGCAAGGATACGGGCCCGAAGACAGGGGAATCGCCCGAGAGTTTTTTCCGGTCGGCCTGGAGGACGTCGACCCGCAGCATTCCGCCGTCGGCCAGCAGGACGAGCGGCCCGCGGCGAGCTTCGGGACAACCTCCCCAGCGGACGACGTCGGCGGCCCCGAGCACGCGCGGTGTGCCGTCGACGTCGAACGTCAGTTGCCACTTGGCGTCGACGGCTGTCAGTGTGCCCCGAAAGGTCTCCCCGTCGGGACCACGACGGGTGTTTCCGCTCCAGAGGAGGTTACCGCGAAGGTGAGAAGACCGGCGAGGCAGACAATTCGTTGCATGAGCGGGACTCGTGGGTAACGTTCGGCGACGCGGAAGCGTCGAAGCGAGAATGGAATATCACCGTTGAAAGATGGGCAGGTAATTATTGGGAAGCTGCAGGATAATGCACGCCATGGCCGTGGCGTACTCGGGACAGATGGGGTCCATCCAGGAGCCGTCTTCGCGCTGGCGGGAGAGCAGTTCGTCGCGGACTGCCGGATACCACCGCTCCCACGACGTTCCCCCGGTTTGCCATGCGGCGATGGCCGCGTAGTAGTGGCCGTAGTAATAGTGGCTCACCTTGCGGACGACTCCCGGCTCGGGGATCTTCTTCATCTGGAAAGCAAGACCCCGATCGATGGCACGGCCGATCGTCGCGTCGTCCGGCTTGCCCACGCTGTGTAGGGCGACAACCCCTGCGGCGGTCAGCGCGAAGCGGCTTTCTCCCTCGGGAAGCTGGTAGAAGAAGCCTCCGTCGTCGTCGTTTCGGCAACTCAGCACGTAGGCAACGCAACGATCGATCGTCTCGCCGGGCACCGCGATCCCGGCGTTTCGCGCCGCCCGCAGGGCCATGATCTGGCAGACCGTGACCGAGAGATCGGCGTCGTGACGCTTGGGTTCGTATCGCCAGCCGCCGGCGTCGTTCTGGGCGCCGACGATCAACGCGACCGACTTGGCCAATTTGGCTCGCAACTCGGGCCGCTCGGTCATGCCATAGCACTCGGCCAACATCAGCGTGGCAAACCCGTGTCCGTACATGGGTCCGTGGCTGCGGCCCTCGTGGACGATGATGAATCCGCTTTCTTGCGTATTGGCCAGCAAGTAGTCGGCGCAACGGCTCACCTGCCGGCCGTACGGACCGCGGTCGGGGGTGCTGCCGCCGGACATCATCGCCAGGCCTCCCAGGGCGGTCACGGCCACGTTTCCACGATATCCGCCGGACCCCAGCGATCCGTCGTCCTGTTGACGGTCGGCCAACCAGACCAAGGCCCGATCGACGGCAGCTTGGGTGGCGGGGGTGATTTGGGCTTTGGGAGCGTCGTTATTCCCCGGTGGCTGGGCGACGGCGATGGCGCCGAGCCATAGCCAGACGATCGCGACGGCCGGCAGCGTTTGCCGCGTGCAATGAACGGGGATCCAGTTACTTGTCATGCTACGGCTCGGCCAGTCGGCGGAAGTATTGTTCGATCATGGTTTCGTACTTGGGCAGGAGTTTTTCGATGGGCGTCTGGAGAAGCTGTTCTCGCTGGCGGTCGGGTAGTTCGCCCCAGAGCCGTTTGGCCAACTCGCGAACCGCCGGCAGATCGGCCGGCTGACCGTTGGTTCGGCCGTTCCGCTCGACGCTTGCCCGCGCGGGCCTCGTGCCAGACTGGCCCGGGCCGTCACCCTGGGCGCCCGGCTGGCTGACCGGTTGTCGCGGAGCCGTGGTCTGGCGTCCGTTGCGCTTCTGTGCCTGGCGACATTGCTGCCGCGCCCGTTCGATCTGGGCGTCGAGCGCTTCGAGGATCTTCTCTTGGGCCGCTTGCGTCTCGGCGCCCGAGTCGGGAACGGCCAGACGCCCGGCCGTCTCGTGCATCCGGCCGGCGATGTCCACCAGGGGATGTTCGTCGCCGGGGACGGACTCGGCCGGGCGAACCGCGTCGTCGGCCACGCCGGCCGCTCCCAAGGTTTCCCGTAACCGTTGGTTCAGCAGACGCGTATCGTCCGCCTGGCCCCATGCCGGACCGGTACCCAGTAGCACGGCGAGCACGCCGAGGAAAAGCCGATGTGCGGCACAATGTCTCATCACGGTTACTCCTTGCTCTTCCCGGCACGGGTGCCGGGGCTAACACGCTTAACTACTGCTCCAAGGGAAACACGGGCTCTTGCATGGGAAGACGAGGTTGTTCCAAGGGAAAACGGGGCTCTTGGTCCGGATCGCGGGGATCGGTGCCGGTGCCAGGAATCTTGCCTTGCGGGGAATCGTCTCCGGATAGCATGGCGACAAGCTGGGCCAGGCGACGCTGGTCGGCACTGAGCGCGACGTACCGAGTCTTGAGCGTGTCGCTCGACGGAACACGGCCGCCGGTAATCTTCTGAATCGCCTGCGTGCGAAGGTAGACGTCCTCCTGCAACAGGCGAATCAGTTTCAGCTCGGCCAGCGTTTGCACACCTTCGGCCGCCTCGCCTTCGGGACCGGCGGGTCCGGCTCCCGCGCGATCGGGTCCTTCGCCGCCATCGTCGCCGGGGTCTTCGGGCGCCACCGCATCGAGAATCATGGCGATGCGGTTCAGTGCGTTTTGCTGAGCCGATTGCGTGTCGCGACCGACCTCACCGCCCGTCAACCGCACGGCCGCATCGGCCATTTCGTCGGCGGCTCCGGTCAGGGCCAGGTGAATCACCTTGGCCGCCAGCAGTTTGTCGGCAAGTTGGCGCACGGCCGATTCCAGCGCCCGTTGCCGCGGCTCCAATGCACGGGCCTTTTCCGCGAGATCGATGCTGGGCCGGTTCTCGTCCAACTCGACGGTCTGATTGAGGACGGTTTGCTGCTCCTGGCGGATCGTTTCCAGCGCGGCTTGCAGCCGGGCCAATTGCTCCATGGCCAGCTCGGCCTCGGCCTGGAATCGCCGCCGGGCCAACTCGCCGGCCGCATCGATGAGCAATTTCTCGGCCGCACTGGCTCCCTGTCGCATATCCAGCGGAGCATCCCGATCGGCCGATTCCCGGGCATCGCGCATCTGGTCGGCCGCCTGCGAAGCGGGTGGAACGGCCGACTCCGCCTGCAGACGACGCAACTGCCGGACCAGTTTACGCGTGTGGGCTTCCACCTGGGTCTGCCGCTCGGAAAACTGCTTGAGTTGATCGTGGCGCCGCGCCGGGTCGGCTTCGACGGCGGCCCGATCGGCGGCCTCGCGCAATTGGGTCTGGGCACCGATGAGCCCGGCCAATTCAGTCTCGGCCCGACGGATCATCCCCACCAGCCGATCCAGCTCGTGCTCTCGGCGGTTGGACAGTATGTCGAGCAATTCCTGAAGCTCGCCGGTAATCTGCTTCTGCCGCGCGGTCACCTGCCCCAGCCGGTTGTCCCGAATGTCGGAACTCCCCTGGCGCATCTTCGCGCTGGTTGCCAATTGCCGGGCCCGATCCAGCGCGTCGGCGACGATTCCCACGGCCGGCGATTCGCTCTCCGCCGAGGCGCCGCACACGGCGGCCATTTCCTGCTGAATCCGCTCCAATTGCAGGGCCAACTCGAGCTGCTCGCGGGCGAGTATCAATCGCTGGGCCTGCTCCTCGGGTCGAAGGTCGCGAAAGTCCTTGGCCAGGGTTTGGGGGGTCATGGCGCGGGCCGTTCGCCCGGCCGTCTCTTCCTCTTCGCTCATCAATTGGCTGATTTCGCGGTGGAATCGGCGGCAGTGATCCCAACGGGCCAACTCGCCCAAGAGCGTCACCAGGGTGTCGATCACGTGTTGCTGGTGTCCGGCCGTTTCGCTCAGCAGCTTGGCGCGGCCGAGGTGCGCCTCGTCGCTTCGAGCATCGTCGCCATGCTGGGCAAGCCGTGCTTGGGCGTCCTTGATCGCGGCGGTTAGTCCGCGTGCGATCAGCGGCAGACGCTCGACGGCAAGCCGGTCGAGCTCGGCGAGAATGGTTTGCACGCGGCGCTGCAAGCCGGGGTTGTCGAGCCGGTTGTTTTGCAGATCGGCCAGGATGCTCTCCAGGTGTACCGGCAGCCCCTCGGTGCGGCTGCTCAGGACAAGGTTGACCTGTCGCTGTTTCAATTCGGCCCCTTGCAAGCGGTCGATTTGCGGCGGATCGAGCGAGCCGATCGCGGACCATGCGGCCGCCAGTCCGGCCGTCTGTTTCTTCGCGGTCCGCTGCAAGGCAAGCATTCGGGCCAGTTCGGCCAGTACGAAACTCTGACGCCCGGCCAACCGATCCTCGAACTCGCGAACCGAAATGACGTTGAGCAATCGCGACTCGCTCGTACCACGCCCGGCCCCCGGGTCGATCTCGGTGGATCGAAAGTCGTCGGCCGTGGCATGGAGGACTAACTGGGCCGGCGGCTTGAGTTGCAGGGGGGCCAGTTCCCAGGGATGCCAGACGAGCCGGCTCTCGCCCGTGGGGGGCTCCTCGGGCGATACGATGGCGGCGCTGCTCGGCTCGGGACGCGGCGGCTCGGGTCGGAAGTGCAAAACCACCTCGCTACGTGCGGCGCTGTCCAAGCCGGGCGGTCCGAACACCATGGCGATACGTCGCAAGGCGAGCCGGTCGGCGGCCGAAATGCGCACCGGGACGACGGCGCCGGGGGTGACGTAGATGTTCTGGGCCGGTTGCTGGAGCGTCACCTTGGGCGGGTCGTCGGCTTCGGCCCGGATAGTCCAGCGTTGGCTTCGGCCGACGATCGGCTTCTCGGCGTCGGCCATGCGCAGCCAATAGACGCTCGACTCGTGGAGGACGACGGCGCGGGTGTCCGGCACGGCGAAACCGAAACCGTCCTCGCTCAAATCGGCGGGGACTTCCGATCCGTCCTCGAAACACAAGGCGGCCGATCGCAGGCGTTTGCTGCTTCGCCCGCCGACCGTCATCCGGGTTCCCACCAGCGCGGTCACGTCGCCGGCCGATTCCCGTGGATTGCGCCCCGTATAGTCGGGCGGCACGAGATGCACGCGGAGTGTTTCGGCCACCAACCGGGGCGGTTCGATCACTTCGACCGGCCACCATCGTTTCGACATCGAATCGTCGTCGCCCCCTTCCACGCGGAACTCGAACGAACGGGCAACATTCTCTCGCCGGGCAACCATCGCTCCGTCGACGAAGTCCATCGTCTCGGTCGTTTCGGCGGTCGTATCGTCGTCTTGTGCAATACGGTAGTAGATACGAACCTCTTGCGGCAGCTCGACGCCCGGGGCATCGACCACTTCGATCTCGAACGTATCCCCCATGGCGAGATGATCTTTGTAGCCGCGCACTTCCAAATAGTGGATCTGCGGCCAGACGTCGCCGCCGAGCGGTTTGACCAGCCGGGCCAGGGCGATTTCCGAGGATGCCGGATCGAGCACGACCAGGATTGCCGCCGCGACGCAGACGACCGCCGAGAGGATCGCCACCCGTATCGCCGGGCGCCGGTGCAGGATCTTTCCCATGTCGACGTCATGTGCCTCGTCGGTCGACCGCGCGACCACCGCACGGCGCAAGGCGGCCGAACCGGCCGTCGGGTCGTCTTCCTGCTGGACGAGAAACTCCAGGGCACTGGCGAGCCGGCCGCGAAGCCGCGGGAATCGCCGCTCGACGCGAAGCGCCAGTTCGACGTCACCCAGCCCCGCCCCGAGGGCACGCCGCACACAGCGGAAACACGTCCACGCGGCCAGACCGAAGACCACCAGCGTGCAGAGAACGCGAAGTCCCGTCTCCTCGAAGCGAACGAGGAAGTCGGCCGCCGTGACCACCAGGGTCATGCCCAAGACGGCGGTGATGATCCGGCCGACTCCGTCGAGCAGCACCAGCCGGCGAAGGCGACTCCGGAGCGAGCGAATTTTCCGTTTCAGGGGATGTGCCATGGGGCGGTTCGTGTGGTTACGGGAAAGGCTACATCTCGGCGGAGCGAGATGGCTACTATACGCGAGATGGCTACGATACGATTCGTCGGGTGTAATCGCCGATTATTCCCCTTTTATCCTATACCATGAAGCGACGTTTGCGGAGGAGCCATTCGCCGATAAGAATTCCCAGGAAAAGGAGCAGGACGGGCCACCGGTTCCAGAGCACGATCGAATCGAGCGTTTCGATGGCCACCCGGCGTCCTTCGGGCAACTCGCCGGGAATCTTCTCGGCGTCTTCCATGGTATACGATCGGCCTTTGGTCTCGGTGGCGGCCCGGCGGAGTGCTTCGACGTCGGTGCGGATTTGCTCGGTTTCCCCCTGAGGAGGTTCCACGACGAAATCGTCGGCCGCCGTGCGGACTCCCAAATCGGGGGTCACCAGCCATGCATGACATCGGCCCGTCGGCGGATCGACCACCTCGCCCTCGAATACCCCCCGGCTGGTGGGCGAGCGAAACATGGGCAGCCGCTGCGTCTGCCCGCCTTCATGCTGGAGCATGACGGTTACGTCGTTGTCGTCCGCGGGCGCCTCCCGGGGGTCGAAAAACTTTAACCGCAGCCGCACGGTTTCGCCGTGCCGATACTTGGGCTTCAGCGCCGAAAGTTTGACCGGGGGTGCCGGGCCCGATGTCTCGGGACGGCTGAGGAACCGGATCATCTGGATCCAATACCGGGCGAGGAACACGTCGCCCACGCGGCGGCGCCAGCGCCACGTCTCATCGGTGGCGTGGAAGAGCACCTTGCCGGCTCCCACGTGTTGCATGCAGATCACCGCCAGCGGGCGGCCGTCGTGACCGAGCCGGCGTGGATGCACGGCCAAAACCCGCGCGCCGTCCTTGAGTTCGGGTGCTTCGAGCATCCAATAGAGCGGTGCCAGGCGCGGCCAGATGTCGCGGGTTTCGCGCGGCGTATCGCCCAATTGCATCGGCCCGATGGCCAGCCCCGCTTCAGTCGGCCGCACGACGAAGCCTTCGGTCAGCGGCTGCCCGGGTTCCGGGTAGCCGGCGCCGGTTAGGTCGATGGGAAGCAGCTTCTCCAGCGGTGTTCCCCGATAGGCCAGCGGATTGAACCGGGGCCCGGCGATAAACACCAGCCCCCCGCCTTTGGCCGGGCTGTCGACGAATTCGGCGATGTTTTCGAGCATGGCGTTGCTCAACAGCGAGGGATCGGCGTCGCCGAAAATGATCACGTCGTAACTGAAGAGGTCGTCCTTTCGGACCGGGAATCCCCCCAAGGCCGCGTCGTCCTGGGCCGCGTGGTCGGGATCCGCTTCCTGGAGCACGGTGCGCAGCTCGATGGTATGATCGCCGTGCGTCAGCAGGTTCTCCAGATAACGGTACTCGAAATTCGGATACGCCTGGACCAGCAAGACGCGCGTCTTCTGGTCGGTCACCTTCACGCGCCGCGACACGCGATTGTTGCCGGTATTCAGTTCTTCCTCAAGCGGTTCCACCTCGACGACGTACTCAAACTT
>JABMRP010000367.1 GCA_013202535.1 Planctomycetota bacterium | reverse complement strand
TTGTTGTTCTCCTTCAACTTCGAGACGAGCGGCGAAAAATCGCTATCGCCGGAGACCAGGGCGAAGGCGTCGATGTGCTGCTTGGAATAGCAGAGGTCCAGGGCGTCCACGACCATCCGGATATCGGCGCTGTTCTTGCCGCTCATCTTGCTCTGGGGGATGTCGATCATTTCGATGCCCTGGGCGTGGAACTCCTTCAACGAGTCCTGGTAGTTGCTCCAATCGCAATAGGCGCGTTTGTAGACAAGCCGTCCCTTTTCCAGGAGCCGTTTCAGAACCAACTGGATCTGGAACTTCCCCGGCTTCATTTTCCGAACACCAATGGCCAGGTTCTCGAAATCGACGAATACGGCGATGAGCAGTTCTTCGGACACGGGACTTCCTCGACGTTCGATGGCCTGACGGAATGGTAAAAGACAACGCCCCTGGTCGGCGTGGCGGCTCAAGGGCGCGGTGCGTCGAGCCCAAAACCTGTTTGAGCCGGCTGCTTGCCGAACCATATACGACCCGTCCGGCCAACACAAGGGGTCTGCGCGTGAGCGGCGAGCCGCCCGTGACGGCGTTCTCCTTTGCCAATCGGCGCGGATGGGACACACTGCCCCCCACGCGGGGGCCGTCAAGCGAGGCTCGCGGCGGCGGCATCGCGGTGATGACCTCATTCTACCGTCTTGCGGTTCCAGTTACCGTCACCGCTTTTCTCGTCAATAGCGAGAATCTCAACCGCCGCCGCCGAAATGGTGGAAGGCTGGACGCGGACACGGTATCTTGGATGGTGCGTCCTGCCTGAAGCACAAGGGATCGGTCCGAGTGGATCGAACAAGAGATTACGACCAAGACGGAAGCGCAAGGAGAAAGAGACATGGGAAGATCGAGTGCCGTCGGAGGGTACCTGGGCTGCTTCTTCATCGCGGGGATTCTCGCGCCGATCATGGGAAATGTTCGACCCGGGTCCGCGGCCGAGCGGCCGAATGTGCTTTTCATCATGACGGATCAACAGTCTGCCGACGCGATGAGCTGCCGCATGGGCAGTCAGTACATCCACACGCCGGCGATGGACAGCCTTGCCAAGAACGGCATGGTATTTACACGGGCCTACACGTCGAACCCCTTGTGCATGCCCGCGCGGAATTCCATTTTCACGGGCCGCTATTCACACGAGACGCAAATCACCAAGAACGCCGGGCCGAAGCTGGATCCCAAGGAATTCGTCAGCATGGGGTCGTACTTTCAGGCGGCCGGCTATGAAACGGCCTACTTCGGGAAGTGGCACCTGCGATACGACTCAAAGGACGAACAGGCGCACGGCTTTCAAACGGCCCAGTGCCTCCACGGCAATGGACACGACAGCGAAGTCGGCGATCTGGCAGCCAAGTACGTCGCCGGCAAGCGCGGGGATTTGGACGCGCCGTTTTTTGCGGTGGTGAGCCTCAGTAATCCGCACGACGTGTGCCAACTCGCACGTCACCAGCCGCCTCCAAGCGGTCCGATCGGCGATCCGCCACCGCCGGCGCGGTGTCCGCCCGTGCCTGCTAATCTTGATCCGCCCAAGCATGAGACCGATTCGATGACCGTCTTGCGCAAGGGGTATCAAGGACCGGGCAGCAAGTTCCCGGTCGGCGACTACAGCGAAGATCAGTGGCGTCAACTCCGATGGGGATACTACCGTTTGGTCGAGATGGTCGACGGTGAGATCGGCAAGGTCCTCGCGTCGCTGCGGAAAGCGGGACGCGAGCAAGATACACTGATCGTCTTCACCAGCGACCACGGCGAGTGCGCAGGCGCGCATCGCTTCAACCAGAAGACCGTCTTCTACGAAGAATCCGTCCGCGTGCCGCTGATCGTCTGCCTGAAAGGCCGAACGGAACCGGGCACCTGTGACAAGCTGGTCAATACGGGCATGGACATCCTTCCTACGCTGCTCGATTTCGCGGGCATCGCCGGGCCGAAGAAGCTGACCGGGCGGAGTTTGCAGCCGATCGCGCTGGGCAGTACGCCGGCCGAGTGGCGGGACCACGTTGTCATCCAGAACAATATGAGCCAAACCGTCCGTGTCGACGGTTTCCGCGCGTTGGCCGAAGGCCGGATGGTGCGGAGCGAGCGATACAAATACTGCGTGTACAGCCACGGAATCCGTCGGGAATCCCTGGTGGACATGCGGGAAGATCCGCTGGAAACAATGAATCTGGCCGGAGACCCCGCGTATCGGCAGGTGCTTCTGGACCATCGGAAACTGCTCGGGGATTTTGGCAAGGCGCATCACGATGATTTGGTCAAAGGACTCTTAGCCAACGACGTGGGGCCGATACCGTTCGTGACCGAGCAGCCCGAGAAGTAGGTGAAACATGGCCCCAAGACAGGACTCGCCGCACGTGAATCCCTCACGAGGCTCTCTGCTCGCGGCTGCCATGTTGAGTGTCTTCCTGCTGGCCGCTCCGCTATCGGCGTGTTTTGCCGCGGAACCGTCCTCCAAGCCGAACATCCTCTTCATCGCCGTTGACGATCTTCGACCGGAATTGGGCTGCTACGGCGTGAAGGAGATCAAGACGCCGGAGATCGACGCGCTGGCGGCCAGCGGACTCACGTTCAATCGCGCTTACTGCCAGTTGGCCGTCTGCAATCCGTCGCGGGTCAGCCTCATGACCGGGCTGCGACCGGATTCATCGAAGGTCTGGGATCTCGTCACTCGGTTCCGCCAGACCGTTCCCGACGTCGTCACGTTGCCGCAACAGTTCAAGGCGCACGGTTATTATGCCGTGTCGTATGGAAAGATCTTCCACAATCCGTGGCCCGACGACGTTTCGTGGAGCGAACCGCACGGCTGGCCGAAGAAGAGTTCCCTTTGGTCGGACGAAGCCAAAGCGCGGCACGCCGCGTACAAAGAAACAATGCGCGCGGCAGGACGGCCCGACAAAGCGATCAACCGGATTCGGCCCCAAGCCACGGAAATCGTCGATGTTCCCGACAACGAACACATCGACGGCGCGATCGCCCAACAGGCGCTCGTGGCGATGCGGAGGCTGGCGAAACAGGATCAGCCGTTTTTCCTCGCGGCTGGTTTCATTCGTCCGCACCTGCCGTTTGTCGTGCCGCGCAAGTATTGGGAACTCTACGACGAAGATGCAATCCCCGCCGCGCCGAATCCCTTTCTTCCCCGGCAGGCTCCCCGCTTCGCGATGAACACGATGTACGAATTGCGGGACTACATGGATTTCGACGGCACGCCGACGCCAGACCAAGGCTCGCTGACCGAAGCCCAGCAGCGGCGACTCAAGCACGGGTATTACGCATCCGTCAGTTTCATCGACTCGCTGGTCGGCCGCCTGCTTGCGGAGCTCGAATCGCTCGGACTGGCCGACAACACCGTCGTGGTGCTGTGGGGAGATCATGGCTGGAAGCTCGGCGAACACAACAGTTGGTGCAAGCAGACCAACTACGAAATCGACGCCCGCGTTCCGTTGATCATTCGCGCTCCCGGAGCCCCGGCCAGCGGTCAAGCCACCAACGCGCTGGTCGAGTTCGTCGACATCTATCCGACGCTCTGCGAATTGGCCGGCCTGCCCTTGCCGGAGCACCTGGACGGCAAGAGCATGACGCCGCTGCTATCGAAACCGGATCAGACTTGGAAGCAGGCGGCATTCAGCCAGTTTCGCCGGCAGGATGGACCCGTTCCGCTGATGGGCTACGCGATGCGCACCGATCGCTATCGCTACGTCGAGTGGCAGGATCGCCGCACGCGCGAAGTCGTCGCCGCCGAGTTGTACGACCACACGACTGATCCTCTGGAAAACACCGACATTGCCGGCCTTTCCGAAAACAAAGAACTCCTCGCCGAACTCAGCCGCCGGATGTGGGCTACGCTGCCGCAACCGCCGGAGTACACTCCGCCCGGGCCGCGACGTCCCCAAGCCATTTTCCAAAATCGCGGCGCCGTGCCGGTCACGCTCTTCTGGATCAAGACGGATGGAGACGAGCGCAAACAGGGCATCATCCAACCCGGAAAGCAGATGCTGCAAAACACGACCCTCGGGCATCGCTTCCGCGTGCGGGGACCGCATGGCTACAGCAAAACGTTCGCAGTGAAGAAGCAGCGTCAAGCATTTGAAATAATGCCCGCGGAATCTCGACCCAACATCGTCTTCTGCATGGCCGATGACTGGTCGTGGCCCCACGCGGGCATACTCGGCGACCCGGTCGTCAAGACGCCCCATTTCGATCGCGTGGCGCGTGAAGGCGTGTTGTTCTCCAACGCCTTCGTCTCCACGCCTTCCTGCACGCCCAGCCGCTTCAGCATACTGACCGGGCAGCATCACTGGCGGCTCAGGGAAGGCGACAGCCTGGGCGGGTCGTTGCGCGAAGCGTTTGACGTCTATACCGAGATGCTTGAGGCGGCCGGTTATCGCATCGGCAGATATGGCAAGGGAGCCTGGCCCAGTAAGCACACGTTCCGCAATCGGGATTCCTTCGGCAAGCAGTTTCGTTCCTTCGATGAGTTCATCAAGGAGCGACGGTCCGATGAGCCGTTCTGCTTCTGGTTTGGCGGCGCGGACCCGCACCGTCCCTACCAGTGGCAAGTGGGTGTCGACAGCGGTATCCAACTGGAGGACGTCCGCGTGCCGGCCTGTCTTCCCGATCATCCCACCGTGCGTACCGATCTGGCCGACTACTACTGGGAAGTACAGCGATTCGATCGCGAAGTCGGCCAGATTCTGACGCGATTGGAGGCGATGGGGGAGTTGGATAACACGATCATCGTCGTCAGCGGCGACAACGGCATGCCGTTTCCGCGCTGCAAAGCCACACTATACGACCTGGGTACGCGCGTTCCCTTGGCCGTTCGCTGGGGCGCGAAAGTGCCGGGCAATCGCACGGTCGAAGACTTCGTCAGCCTCTGCGATTTCGCACCCACGTTTCTGGAAGCTGCCGGCCTACAGCCCGGCGGGGCGATGACCGGGCGATCTCTGCTGCCGATTCTCCGTTCGGACCGGTCCGGTCAGATCGACCCTGCCCGGACTTTCGTGTTAACCGGCATGGAAAGACACGTCTATCCGTACCCCGCCCGAGCCATCCGCACCCGCGACTTCCTCTACATTCGCAATTTCGATCCGGCCACATGGCCAACCGGTGAAGTCAAGGGCCGGTCTCCGCACTACGATTTCGTCAAGCAACCCTGGCCAACGGAACCCGGCGCCTTCTCCTACAACATCGACCCGTCGCCGACGAAGCAATTCTTGCGCCAGCACCGCAACGATCCCGACGTGAAGCAAGTGGCCGATTTGACCTTCGCGCCGCACCGGAAGGAGGAGTTATACGACCTCAAGAAAGACCCCGATCAACTGCACAACGTTGCGGGCGATCCAACCTACGCGGAAACCACGAAGAAGTTGCGCCGGCAACTGCAGGTCGAACTCGTCAAGAGCAGCGACCCGCGAATGGCGGTAACGGACGACACGAACCAGTCAACCGCGGAATCTCCGCGGAAGTAGAATCGCTGAGGACTGGTGAGAAGAAGGGGAACGAAAGGGCGGTGGGAAAGGGCTCATCCGGTAGTCACCGGCCGGCGCCTCCACCTCCGTTACGACACCAATCTGTACTGTTTCGACGTGAAGCGGTAGCTCGGATCACGAAAGGAGAATGCTGCTATGCAATACGCACTTGCAACGGCACTGTTACT
>JABMRP010000366.1 GCA_013202535.1 Planctomycetota bacterium | reverse complement strand
GCCGAGCACGCCGGCAAGCCGTTCCGCATCCGCGCCGAGCTCAATCACCAGGTCAACTATACCGGAGCCGCCTGGCCATCGATCACCTTCCAGCACGGCGAGGGCTTTTCCGGCACGGTGGCAGCCCATGGCGCGAGTGGGGATTTCTCCTTCTCTGGAAGTACCGAGGACAAACCCTACGAACTGCCCGACGACATCGGGCTCACGCCGTCGAGCGACGGCAACTACGATGGGCGCCTCGGCAAAGCCAACACCATCGGCGATGGCGAAGCGAGTTCCGAAGGCATCACGGCCGATCCGCCAGGCGACAAAGAGAAAATCGAGGATATCCTTGCCAACGCCAAGGCGCAGATGGCCAACCCCAACCTCACTGATGAGCAACGCAAGGAGTTGATCGAGGCGTTCAACAACGCCGTCCTTGGACTGGGGGAAATGGAGGCCCAGCAGATATGGGAGGACTACTATGTGCATTCCTCTCTCACCGTCACCGATACCATGCTGACCTATAACCCGGTTACGGCCCTGTACTGGACAGGCAGCAAGGTCGTGGTCTACGCCACTGACGGCCAATGGAAGAAGGCCTTGTGGAACGCGTCCACCATGATCCCCGCGATCAAGATACCGGGGATCCCCGTGCCCGTGGAAGTCGGACAGCTCATCCAAGTGGGCTCGGACTACTACAACACCTATCAAGCCTTCAAGACAGGCTGCGACTGGGACGACGGGCCCACGCCCATCAACACCGGCGGCACCTACTGGAAGTGGAACTATGGACAATCAGGCTACAACGGCCTTCCCGGCGACTCCAAACCGATCTTGGGACCCAATTGACTATGATACGAACACTCATGACAACTCTGCTACCGTTGGCGCTAGTCGGCGTGAGCTTTGCCTCCCCGGCCAGCACTTCCGACGGCCCCATCGCCGACACGCAAGTGATCGAGGAACGCCCCGATATCGCGACCCTCATCTACACTACGGCTCTCGATATGCGAGGCCAAGACACCGAGACCACAAAGGTAGCCTTCGCGCCGGCCGCGCGGGCAGCACTACGCGCCGACGGCTTCGACTACGACGGGTTCGGCCGGCCTCGATTCACGCTGATGCGCCTGGCGGAAAACGAGGCGAACGCGGATCAGACTGAAGTCGGCGTGGTGATGATCTTCACCGACGCCCTGCTGCGTCAAACGAGCATCTCGGTGCTGCTGACATGCACATGGTCGGACGAGGGGGACCACATCACCGTGGATGCCGCCACCGCCACCCGCGTCTCACCACCGCAATTCACAATGGCACTGACCATCGTGCCCGCCAGCCGCGTGCCGGAGGATCTGTTGACGAAATACACCCACGCCGAGTTGCTGCCGTGGATCCTCGCCAACCGCGCGACCGAAGAAGAACTCGCCAACGGCGATGCCGACGAGTGCTATCTGTTCGCGATGGTCTACGACCGACTGACGGCCGACGCGACGTTGGGAATTTTTATCGCCGATGAGCCCGACGGCCTGAGCGGACAAGCCGGCAACTGCGAAGATATCGATTACAACGGCTGGCACCTCGCGATCCTGCGCGGGACTTTCGACTGGGAAGGCGACCAGATGTTCTACGCCAAGGTCGTGCATACGCCCGGCCGTGATCCCAACAGCCCGCAAGTGATCGGCATCCTCTCATCGCAGTTGACACCCGTGGGTGAACACGGCGAGCCGATCCGTTCAGCGTGGCTGCCGGGGCTCAGCGCGCGGACGACCCGTATCGCCGCCTGCGTGCTCGCCGTGCTAGGCGCACTCATCTCGCTACTAGGCTACAAGCTCGGCCGGGCGTTCTTTGCCCTGCTCGGATTCCTCGCCGGCGCCGCTGCGGGGCTCGTTGCGATGGAAGCCCTCCGGCTCGGACAGTTGCCTATGCCCAATGCGATCGAGAACTTCCTCATTCAACATCCGGTCGTCATGCTAGCGGCTATCTTGGTCCCCGCTCTGCTGGGCCTGATCGTGTTCGCGGCGGTTCGCTGGCTCGGTCTGCTGCTGCTGGGCGCAGGCGTCGGTGCGGCCGTGGGGATCGCGATTACCGACGAGCTGGCGAGATTCACGTCGCCGGTCGTGCTGGTGGCGATGGGTGTGGCCGCGATGGGTGTGGCGGCGATCTTCGCACCGACCACGCGGCGACTTTTCACGATCTTTCCTAGCGCGGTCGTGGGCGCGAGCCTCGTCGCCATCGGTATGGGGCAATGGTTCAACGTGCTGGATGTGCGCGGCTGGCAACCGGCGCGCCTCTACCCCGCCTGCTGCGGCTGGACGACCGGACAATTGGCCCACTGGCTCAAATCGCTCCACGGTCGGCCGTTGATGATTCTTGTCCTTGCCATCGCGGTGTTTGCCGTCGGCGTGGGCTTCCAACTGTTGACCACTCGACGACGCGTCGCCGATGATACGCTCCTGGCGTAAGGCCCGCAAGGCTCTGTTGCCGCGATCAGTTGATGTGCGTTCATAAGAAAACGCTCGGCGCCGCCCTGCGCGAACGGTTCTCGATATTCACCGCTCTCTACGTGCCGCCCGAAGTCGACATCGGACTTTACCAGGACATGACTCCGGTCAACACATTCCGATTGATTCTGGACCACTATTTCCGAACGGAGCTTGGCCCCCTGAACTACGCCGCGTATTCGGTCCCTCGGTCAGCTCCGCCGATTGGCCAGATCCCGGTAGTACGCGTCGAATGCTTGGATCGCGGACAGCGCTTTGGGGCCGGTCGAACTATGATTCGAGCCGGTTCCCTGCCCGTGGGCCATCAAGGCCCAGAGCCGACCCCTGGCAAGTCCGTCGAGATCGTCTGCCGCGAGCACCGCAGCGGCGCTGACTGCCGGCACCGCGGCCCCCGGATCGTAGACCCGCACGTTGGAGAAGTAGCTTTCGCCGGTGGGGTTGCTCACGTCGTGGTCGTTGGCGAAGTAAAGGTACTTCATCGCCCCGGTGTAGTACGGGCCGAGGGGGATCGTGTAATGCTGGTAACCCGACGGCGTGTAGTTGTTGAAATCGCCGACTCCCCAGCTCTGGGTACCGTACACCTGAAACGTGCGGAAGAAGTCTTTGGTCAGTGTGTTGTCCAATCCGATCCCGTGTACTTCGCCCTCGACGGTGCTCTTGAAATCGAATTCCAGGATCGACTCCGACGTGATCGTGTGGGCAAAGTCGATCTTCTTCCAGCGGTTGCCCACGATGTGCAGCGTCGCCCCGCCGTCCTCCACCGTCACCGGACCCGTCACGTCGCTGCTGCCGTCGAACGGGTCGATCGTGAAGTCGTTGAAGTTGACCGCGTCGCCGGGCAGCGCACGGACCGTGCCGGCAATCGCGAAGTCGAACGGGTCTTCGTCGTCATCGTTGTTCGAGAAGCTGATCTGGCCGCCGAAGGTTCCCTCCGTGGCGGTGTCGAGTTGCACGGTGAACGTGTCTTCGGTGCCCGGGGCAAGACTGGCCGCCAGGCCCTCCGAGAGGCTGAAACTGCCAGGCAGGTTCATCGCTCCCAGCGTGAGCGTCTGCCCTCCGTCGTTGCGGACGGTGAACGTCCGCTGCAAGGCCGGATCGCCCGGCGCCGCGCTGCCGAAGTCGGTCCCGTCGGCCG
>JABMRP010000365.1 GCA_013202535.1 Planctomycetota bacterium | reverse complement strand
CGCTGACCTCGATCGCCGCGGCCAAGGCCGGCAAGGATATCTACTGCGAGAAGCCGCTGGCCAATTCGGTCGGCGAAGGCCGGGCCATCTGTAAGGCCGTCCAGCAGAACAACCGGGTCTTGCAGTGCGGCAGCCACGAGCGGTCCAACTCCAACGGCCGCCATGCCTGCGAACTGGTCCGCAACGGACGGATCGGAAAGCTGCACACGGTGCGCGTCAATCTGCCGACCGAGCAGGGCCATCATCAGCAGGTATTGCGGATGGAAGAGAAGAGCGAAATGCCGGCGACCGGGCCGGTGCCCGACGGCTTCGACTACGACTTCTGGCTCGGCCACACACCGGTGCGGCCCTACACCCCGATGCGGTGCCACTTCTGGTGGCGTTTCATTCTCGCCCACGGCGGTGGGGAAATGACCGATCGGGGCGCACACGTCATCGATATCGGCCAACTCGGCGCCGGCAAGGACGACACCGGACCGGTGGAGATCGAGGCCACCGGCTGGCACGATACCAAAGGGCTATTCGACGCCTTTTTCAAGTACCGGTTCGTCAACACGTTCTCCGACGGACTGAAGCTCATCGGCTCGACCGAAGGGCCGCGGGGCGTGAAGTTCGAGGGCGACGACGGTTGGATCATGGTCCACATCCACGGCTGCCGTCTGGAAGCTTCCGATCCGAAGTTGCTCGGAGAGAAGATCGGCGACGACGAGATCCAGCTCGGCCGCAGTCAGGGCCATCACCGCAACTTCCTGGAGTGCGTTAAGAGCCGGCAGCCGACCATGGCCACCGCGGAAATCGGCCACCGAACCGGGAGTATCTGCCACCTCAACAACATCGCCATGCAGTTGGGCCGGAAGCTGAAATGGGATCCGGTCACCGAACGCGTTTCCGGCGACGACGAAGCCAACGCCCTCTTGACGCCCAAGATGCGGGCTCCGTGGTCCCTGGGATGACGTGACCGGCATGAAAGGTATGTTACCACATCGTCGCTGTCACTTGCGGTAGTGACTCTATCAGGGAGATCTCGACTGTGAGGTACAGTACCTTTCTCGCTTTGGCTTTGACGGCCACGGTTTCGGCTCAAGCTAGTGACTGGCCACAATGGCGCGGCCCTTACTTCAATGGTTCGACCGATGAGGAGGGCTTGCCGTCGAAGTGGAGCAAGACGGAGAACATCGCCTGGAGCGTCGATTTACCGGGCGCGGCCGCTGCCACTCCGATCGTTTGGGAGAATCGGGTCTTTCTGTCGGGCGTCGACGTGGCCAAGGACACACTCCAGGCGATGTGTTTCGACCGCACCGACGGAGAACTGCTATGGAACCACGACTTGGCCAAGGGAATCCGCCAGGACACACGCAGCAATTATGCCTCCCCATCGCCGGTGACCGACGGCAAACTGGCGATCTTCTTCTACGGCAACGGGGACCTGGTTTGTTTCGACTTCGACGGTGGTCGTCGCTGGGCGCGAAATATCCAACGGGATTACGGACCGCTGGCGTTCTTCTGGGCTTTCGGCGGCAGCCCTCTGTTGGTTGACGGCAAGTTGTATCTGCAAGTGTTACAGCGCGACGTGCCCGTGGAGGGGCGCGGGCTCAAGGACCGCGAGAACGAATCCTACCTTCTGGCCCTGGATCCGAACACCGGCAAGACGCTGTGGCGAAAAATCCGGTCGAGCCAGGCAGTGGCCGAGGCGCGAGAATCGCACACCACGCCGATTCCCATGCTGCATGAAGGACAAACGCAGTTGTTGATTGCCGGGGGCGATGCGCTCAGCGGCCACGACCCGGCCAGCGGCAGGGAGTTGTGGCGTTGGGCCGCCTGGAATCCCCGGCGCGCTCCCAACTGGCCGCTGATAGCCTCTCCGGTAGCAGGCAGCGGCGTCGCTCTGGTCTGCGTTCCCAAGCGCGAACCCATCTACTCCATCAAGGCGGGCGGGTCCGGCGTGCTCGACGATCGTGCCGTTGCGTGGGCCAGTCGCGAGGCCGAAGCCGTGACGTCCGAAGTGCCGACACCTGCCTACTACGACGGTGATTTCTTTGTGCTCAGCGACTCCCGGAAATGTCTATCCCGGGTTGAGCCGCGTACGGGCAAGGTGAAGTGGACCGTTGGGACGCCCGGACGGAGCAAGTACGAAGCTTCGCCGCTTGCGGCGGACGGAAAGATCTACCTAATCAACTCCGGTGGTCAAGTTGCCGTAATCAGCGCGGCCGACGGCGGAGTACACCACCTGATCCCCATGGATGAACCGGCCGGCGGTGAAGTGGTCCGTGCGTCGATGATCGCCGCGCACGGCCAGTTGTTCATCCGAACCACGCGCAAGCTGTACTGCGTGGGCAAGGGGCAGTAGTGCTTGGTAACAGAGAACTGATGGGTGGCTATTGCGGTGGCACGACAACTTCGAAGGCCGAGCCTTGGATGCGGCGAAGCTCGGCGTGCAGGTCGGGGATCCGCGGGTCCGGCGCAACCGAGATGGCCCAGTCGATCCCGTTGTCGGCCACCAACATGCCGTACTTCTTCAGACCCTTGAGGATGGCCTGGACTTCCGGCGAAAACGGCGCGATGTCGAAGTCGGCCTTTAGACGCAGCCGCTCGCCCATGCGGGGATACTCGGGATTCTCGTGCCGACTGGCGTAGTGCGTGGCCGGGGCGACAAACTCGCGGCGCGTCTTGGTCACGGTCACTCGCATCGCGTGTTCCACGATTCCCCGCTTCAGCTCGTCGTAACGAACCACCGCCGGAAAAATGGGCAGCCCGGCGGCGTCGGCCGAGGTCCAACCCTGCGGGCGCAGCTTGTTCGTCTTCAAGTCGAAAATCGATGCCTGGGCAGCCGCCCATCCATCGTTGGTCCTGCCCATGACGAAGAACTCGTAAAGCTTACCCGCGACGGGATCAACGATAATGGCGTGGCGATCTCCTTGGTACTTGTCCGGACGCCGTTGCACTTCCAACAGAGTCGGCGGCTTCTCGGAACTTCGCTGATGCCATGCCGGCCAGCCTTCGATCGGGACGTTTTCGGGCACGGGGTAAGGCCCCGGGTCCGACTCCCCGGGGTAGTCAACCAGCTTCACGTCAACGCGCCGCTGGTCCGGGGGCACGAAGATGAAGCCCATGTCGGGGT
>JABMRP010000364.1 GCA_013202535.1 Planctomycetota bacterium | reverse complement strand
CTGCTATCGAGGCCGAGTAGCCCTTCCGCCGAAACGTCCCACAGCCGCCGGACCCGCCGACCTTTGTTGGTGGGTCCGGTTTTTTTGGTGCGGTCGCTGCTAAGCTCGAAATTCGCCTAGCGCCCGGGCACACGTGCCGCGAACCAGCGGATCGGGATCCTCAAGACCCTTGGCCAACGCGAGCTGCCCGCTCGGGCACGGCCGGTTGGCCAGCACGATCGCCGCGTTGCGAAGCAGCCCGCCACGCCGGGCGCGCCAAAGGGGCGACTTGCGAAATCGTTGTCGGAATGCCGCGTCGTCGAGATCGAACAGGGCCGCCAGTTCCGTGTCGGTTCCCTCTTCTCCCGGCTGAAAACTCGGCTCCTCCGTCACCGGCGTCCGTCGATTCCAAGGGCACACGTCCTGGCACGCGTCGCATCCGAACAGCCGGTCGCCGACGCCCGGGCCAAGATCGGCCGGTATGGAGTCGCGCAGCTCGATGGTCAAATAACTGACACACCGCCGTGCGTCCAACCGGCCGTCGCCGAGCAACGCGCCGGTGGGGCACGCGTCGAGACACGCACGGCACGAACCGCAGTGATCGGCAAGATGCGGCTCGTCCGGCTCCAATGCCGCGCCGCTGAGCAGCGCCGCGAGGAAGAACCAACTGCCCAATTGCCGGTTCAACAGCATCGTGTTCTTGCCGATCCACCCCAGTCCGGCAAGCCGCGCGAAGGTACGTTCCAACAGGGGTGCCGTATCGACAACTCCCCGAACCGGCACGCCGGGAAGCAACTCGCGATGGAAGTCGGCCAGATCGTGCAGACGATCGCGGATCAAATCGTGGTAGTCGTCTCCCCAGGCATAACGAGAGATGGCCCCCCGCCCCGCCTCTAAGGTTCTCGGCTCTTCGGTGCGGTAGTTGACCGCCAGCATCAGAATACTGCGGACTCCGCCCAGCACGTGCCGTGGGTGACGGTAGGCGTTGGCCCGATCCGGCAGATAGCCCATCGTGCCCGCATACCCGGCGGCGAGCCATTGATCGAACCGGTCCAGATCCGGCGGCGTCACGGCCGGGCATACTCCGGCCAGATCGAACCCCCGGCGCCGAGCCTCCTCTTTCAATTGGGCGGTAATCGAGGGGGTAGTCATCCGACGCCTTTTGTCACGAGCCTGCGATTGCGGTACACTGAATTGTATGGCAACGTCCGCCGGGTGCCGAGGGATGGCGCCGGCAGTCGGGCAGCGAACCGCTTTTCTTGACAACTGTATTTCAAAAGGCCGTGCGATGGGCTCCGCAGGAAGATGGCTTGGCGCGTTGACGGTTTGTTTGGCCGTGGTCGGGTGTGGGCCGGCCGTGTCCGACGAGGAGCTGGGAACGCTCGTCGTCGACCCGTCGAAGATTCCCGGCGCCGAAGAACCTTATGACCCCCCCCAACTGGATTCCCCACTCGACGCTCCAACGGCCGCCGACGACGAGACCCCAGCGGAGCAGGACTCGCCCTGAGAACTGTAGAGCAGTCGTTTCTCTCGTCAGGGCAACTGGTGACCCTCTTTCTGGCCGCAATCCCCCCCGGTAACGGGGAAAAGAAGCCATCGCCCAGCGGTGCGGCACGGTTTTTCCGGTTCTACGGTTTTTTCAGGTTGCAATAAAGGAAAGATAGATTAGCCTGGAATAATAGGTAGTGTCCGTAATATAGACTAACTGGGAAGATATCGATGACAAGAAAAATCGTAGCGACCGCCGTCATGTGCGTAGGCCTGTTTGTTGTTCTTCCGGGCGATGCTTCCGGGCAAGACAGCGGGGCGTCGTCGTGGGGATGGGGCCCTGGAGCGGCGGGCCTCTGGTTTTCGCCCAACTTCTACCAGCAAGAACACCTCCCCTACTTCACGGTCCACCCGCCGGTGTACTACAAGGACGCTCCCGTGGCGCGTACGTACGGCTACAGCCCCTTCGCCTATCCGGTGGGCACACGCACCCCTAATGTGGGCCCAGCGGCGCCGGTCACGATTCGCAACCAATTCGTTCCGCGCAACGTGACGAAGGAAGCATCTCGGGATCTGGTGACGCAGACGCCACGGCGAATCGTCAACCCATACTACCGCGACCCGTCCCGGGAAAACCCCTCCCCAGCGGCGTACCTGGCCACCGATCGTCAATGGCCGTAGGTCGCTAGCGGATCGCGCGCTGGGCCCCACGTTGAGATTCGCTCCGGGCGGCTGAGAATCGGTCTGGACACAGGCCGAGAAATCGGTAATCTACCGCTGCCGTATTTCTCTTCTCATATCCTCCTCGCTGCCAAATCCTCCTAAGGTGGAAAGGAATCTGCCTGATGAGACGTTTTGCCGCGTTGGCTGTGGCCGTCTGTAGCCTCTACGCCGCCGGCGGGTGTGCCGATCGATGCAGCAACGTCGACCCATTTTGGGGGCGCACTCGGGTTGTACCACCGGCAACAGGCTGCTACTCCCAGCCGCCGAATCAAACCGCGCCGTCCGATCCGAGTTATGATGGTTCGCTACGGCCGGGCGCTATGCAGGGAACGGGCGGCGGCGGGCAAATCAACCCGACCAGCCCGCAAACGTTCGCTCCCGCGGACGGCCTGCAGCCGCTGAAAAGCAGTCGCGCCCAACTCAACTCACCCTCACCGGAGTCGCCGGTTGGCCAGGTTGCCGCTTCCAGCGCCGCGGCAACCGACCGACCGGCGGTCCCCGATGAACCCACGATACGGCCCCGTGAACCCACGATACGCATCGTCGAGCCGACTGCCGTGCTGGCCGCCGATCGACCGAGCCGCTCCGAATCGCACGTTGCCGGGGCTCCGAACCCGGCAGAGCACATCGTCGATATCATGGACTTGCCCGATGGGCGAACGGTCCCGGAATCCACTGAGACACTCCCCCCGCAGAGTGGCGTACAGCTTGCCTCGGCGACCGCCGAGGCCAATGGCCAGGCAACCGAGGTGCGTTTCGCTTCGTTGGAAACGCCGGTGGCGATCGACTCGCCGTTGGACAACGCCGCGGAAACGGCGGACGAAAACGCCCGTTACGGCTATGACTCCCAGTATGGCTGGCTTCGGGGGAAGCTGGAGTATTCGCCGGTTAAGAAGCGTTGGAAGTTGCGATACATTCCCATCGACGGGGCGACCGACGAGTATGGCGGCAGCGTCGTATTGTCCGATGCGTCGGTACTGGGCGGATGTGAGCGGGGCGATTTCGTCGAGGTCCGGGGGCAGCCCGCGGGTCGAGAAGACGGTCCGACCGGTGTTGCGCCGGAGTACGACGTGAGTTCGCTGAAACGGCTCGATTTCTGATCGCCCGGCGGCCGCGCACAAGCGTCTTTCCGCGGAGGTCCCGGGGGACAATGTTTCCGCACGCCCGGTGCGTCGCTCTCCCCAATCGCAAGCCGCGCGGTATACTTGCCTTAAGACAAGGCTCGCCCGGCCCGGATTTCCTCCGCTGTCGCGGATCAAGTGATGGGTAGGGCGGCCCCAGAGACGCTCCAGGAGCGAGAGGCAAGAGAGGAACCAACCACGTGGGCGCGATTCCGACGGGACTTCGAGCGCGACTGGCGACGATTGGCGCGGGACCGGTAGGGCGGCGTCTTGCCCGATGGGCGGCGTTGATCCCCCGGATTGCGGCGCTGGAGCCGGAGTTGCAGCCTTTGAGCGACTATGACCTGCGTAAGCGAAGCCTTTCGCTGCGCTATCGCGCGAAGAGCGGGGAGCCGCTTGCCCGGCTTCTGGTCGAGGGATTTGCGTTGGTACGCGAAGCGGGCCGGCGGACGCTCGACATGCGGCATTTCGACGTGCAGTTGCTCGGTGGCATTGCCATGTTTCACCGGTCGATCGTGGAAATGCAGACGGGCGAGGGGAAGACGCTCACCGCCACGCTGCCGCTCTATCTGTTTGCCCTGCCCGGCAAGGGAGCCCAACTGGCCACGGTCAACGATTACCTGGCCCGGCGCGACGCGCAATGGATGGAACCGATTTTCAAGTTGCTGGGATTGACCGTCGGGGTGGTCGAATCGCAGATGCCGCAACCGCAGCGGCGGAAGTCGTATGAGTGCGATATCACCTACGGAACGGCCAAGGAATTCGGGTTCGATTTCCTTCGCGATCGCCTCTTGCTGCGTCGTCTTCACGAAGGGCAGACGGACGTAATCGGGGCCATGATGGGCACGGGACAAGCCGCCCGAAACGAGAAGCCGGTACAACGAGATGCCTATTTCGCGCTGATCGACGAGGCCGACAACATCCTCATCGATGAAGCCCGCACCCCGCTGATCATCAGCGCCCTGCCCACCGAGGAAGAGCGGCTGGCCGTGGAATGCTACAAGTGGAGCGCCACGGTGGCCGGCGAGTTTGTCGAGGACGAAGACTACGAATACGACCACGAGAAGAAGACCGTCGATCTGACGCGCGAGGGACGCCGGAAAATCCGCACGCTGGCCAAACCCGAAGCCATGGACGCCGTCGGAAACGTGAACATCTACCAATACATCGAACGGGCGATCAAGGTCGATCGGTCGTTTTCGCTCGATCGGGAATATGTCGTCCGCGACGGCGAGATCGTCATCGTCGACGAGTTCACCGGCCGGCTGGCCGAAGGCCGCAAGTGGCGCGAAGGCATTCACCAGTCGATCGAAGCAAAGGAAGACGTCGAGGTCACGGTGGCCACCGGGCAGGCGGCGCGGATCACCATCCAGGATTACTTCCAGCGGTACGACAACTTGGCCGGAATGACGGGCACGGCGGCCAGTTCGGCCCGCGAGTTGCGCAAGATTTATCGCTGCCGGGTCATTCCCATTCCCACCAACCGGCCGGCGATCCGGCTCCGCCTCGACGAACGCGTGTTCGGCGGCGAGAGCGCCAAATGGGAAGCCGTGGTCGAGGAGATTTGCCAACGGCACGCCGAGGGACGCCCGCTGCTGATCGGAACCCGTTCGATCGACAAGTCGGAACACCTCTCCTTGCTGCTGGAGGCCGAGGGGATCGAGCATCAGGTGCTCAACGCCAACCACGTCGAGGCGGAAGCCGAGATCGTGGCCGGCGCCGGGGCCCTGGGCAAGGTCACCGTGTCGACCAACATGGCCGGCCGCGGAACGGACATCAAGCTGGGCGAAGGCGTTGCGGAACTAGGGGGACTGCACGTGATCTGCACCGAAATGCACGACTCGGCCCGCATCGATCGGCAGTTGGTCGGTCGCTGCGGACGGCAGGGCGACCCGGGAAGTTTCCGCCAGTATCTGGCTTTGGACGACGAGATCCTGCTGACCGGATTCGGCCCAAAAAAGTCGCGGAAGTTCAAGGCTCAAGGCGAGGCAACGCCGGGCGACGTCGAGCAGCCGCCACGCACGTTCCGCATCGCGCAACGGAAGATCGAACGCCGTCATTTCCGCCAGCGCAAGACGATGATGTACTTCGAGAAAGAGCGGAAGAAGATGCAGCGACAGATGGGCCAGGATCCGTATCTCGATTCGACGAATTGAGACGGCCGGAGCACCTTACCGCCGAGCGTTGAGCCGCGGTTTGAGAATGACCAGGGCGATCACCACGGGAATGGCAAAGAGAAACCATCGGGGACGAACCGCCAGTACGATGACCAAGAGCGGGATCGTCGCCAGGGCCCACCCGGGCATTCTCTCGACTTCCTTGTAAGCCAGCCACCAGACGGCCATCAGTGCCCCGACTCGCCAGCAAGCCGCCTCGAACTGCTGATACCCATCCGAACCGGGCGGCCAAATCCAAAACGCAGCCGCGCCGAGGATCAGCAAGATCGCAATGATTCCCACGGCAGTACGGCGCATTCGATCAACTATTCCCCAGAAATGAACCACTAATCGCTAGCAACTGCTCTCTAGTCTCTAGTCCCTAGTCCCTAGTCCCTACTTCCTATCCAGCATGTCGATCCAGCGAGCCAACTCGGCCCGCTCGTCGTCCTCCAGCGCTCGGGGAGCTTCGCCCAAGTCCTTGGCGGTGACCGGGTATTTCATTTCTCGCAGGCGCTTGGCGGCGGCCGTGTTCGTCTTGGCCGCATCCGACTTTTCGCTCGTAGCCAGATAGAAGGCAAGGCGGTGGATGGCGTCCAACTCCGACGGGCGCCCGGTCGCCGCGGCGTCGACGGTCGCAACGCCGCGCACCAGATCGCGTTTCTCCAGCGCCACGCGATAAGCCAACCGACCGCCTCCTTGCCGGCCGCCGGCAACGATGCGGGCCGCGTCGACCGTGTAACCGGCCACCACTTCGTCGAGCAATTTGCCGACCAGGGTCAACTCCGTCGGCTTCCAGCTCGCCGGGTCGGCCGCTTTCGGGGCCAGCAGGATCAGGTCGTATCGATCGCACAGCGGCTTCCAAAGGGCGATCAACTTGTCGGGCTCCAGTCCCTCGGGCCCGTGGAGCCAAACCACCACCCCATGCGCCACCGCCGGATCGTAATCCGCCGGCACGTACGCCCAGGCGTCGTTGGGCAACTCGGGCACCTTCAGAGCCACCTTGCCGACGTCCGGACGGTCGCCTTGATACGCCGGGCGCGAGGGGCGGGCCGGGGGGAGGTCGTCCGGCGGAAGCGCCTCGGGCAGTCGCCCCAGAGTGACGGTGAATTGCATCGGTGCATCGCCGCGCCGCAGGTCAATCGTTACCTCGTCGTCCGGCGCCGCGGCGGTGATTTGCTCGTCGAACGACGGGAGATCGACGACCGGCTTCCCCGCCAACGCGACCAGTACGTCGCCGACGACAATCGTGGCCTCCTCGGCCGGGCTGCCCGGATACACGTATCGGACCACCACACCCTGGCTCGCCGGATCGTCGGCGGCTGGGCGCATCGGCAGGATGCCGAGAAACGCGTGTTCGTAAGGAATCAACTCCGCGGCCAGCTCAATGGCATCGACCTTCACCTCGTCGTCGCCCCGTTTGTACGTCAGGGCGACCGTATCACCGGCCCAGAGTCGCCCGAGCGCCTCCTTTATTTGTGCCGCCCGAACGATCGGTTGGCCGTCGATCTGGACGATCCGATCCCCGGTCTTCAACCCCGCCTCGGCGGCCGGTGAATTGGGCCGGCACCCGGCAAGGACGGGTTCCTCGATGGACAGATTACCCTTCTTGAGCGTGATTCCCAACAAACCGGGACGCAAATCCTCGCCCGTTTTCAACCGTGGAACGATCTCGGCGGCGACGGCGTAGCCGGGCACGGCAAAGGCGATTCCCGAGTCGTACCACTCGAATCCCGCCACTTCGTCGCCTCCCTTGGGCGAAAGGGGCACGAGGATTCCCAGCACGCGGCCGCGGACGTCGACCAGCGGACCGCCGTAGTTGTTGGGCGAAACGGCCGCATCGGTTTGAATCGCTTTTCCCCAGACGCGGTTTCTCGCGCTGAGCACGCCGACGGCCACGTTGGGACGCGCCGCCTCGAACGTGCGCCCCACGGCGATCGTCCACTGTCCCACGCGCATCTCGTCGCCCGGCGTCATCTCGGGCACGACGAGCGGTTGGTCGACTTCGATCTTCAGCAACACGAGCATGCGACTGTGGTCGGTCGCAACCAGCCGGGCCGGCTTACGCGTGCCGTCGGCCAATTGGACGAGAATCGAGGCGGGTCGATGGCGGAAATTGAACGCGCTGGAAACGACGAATCCGTCGGCGCCGACGACCGTTCCGCTGGTCGGG
>JABMRP010000363.1 GCA_013202535.1 Planctomycetota bacterium | reverse complement strand
GTCGGCCGGCCTTTCTCCACCGTGATCGTGGCCGTCCAATTGGCCGCATCGTCGAACGGCCGAATATCGACCATGTCGTCGACGTGCAACACGGCCAGATGCGGCCCATCGTCGCCCAAGCGGAACCGCCGAAAACCGTCGCCGGCCCCTTTGCTCTGCAGGAGCGTTTGCGTAATGACAAAGGCCAGACGTCCGCCGTGCTTCAAGTACCGGTCGGCCGCGGCGTAGAGCATGAGCATCGACAGATCCTTCTTGCCGCCTCCGTGCCGGGCCGCATTGCCCGAGAGATTGAACAGCCCGTATTGGCGCCACAACGGCTTGGTCAGTTCGCGATATTCCTCGGGCAAATGGTCCCAGGCGATCCAGGGCGGATTGCCGGCCACGCAGTCGAACTTGCCCAGCGCTTGGGATTCCGGGGGGGGTTCCAAGGGGGACAGTCCCATTTTCGCTGGGCGAAAATTGGGACAGTCCCCAGGCGGGGGTACTCGCCCGAGGATCGAATCGTAGTGAAACACGGGCACTTCCACCGCAGTGCCCTTGGGCAGAAGATCGGCCACGGCCATCAGGTAGTTGGCCTCGGCGGCCATGACGGCCAACGGGTTGAGGTCGAGCCCGACGACGTTTCGGGAGATCGCCCGCCCGAGCCGCGTCTGGTCCCAACCTTGCGACGAGCCCTCCCGCCGATACCAGGCAGCAATTCGATCGATCGCGCGGACGAGAAACGTGCCTGATCCGCAAGCCGGGTCGAGCAGCCGCATCTCGGGATGTCCCCGGTAGCCGAGCCGGTCAAGGAGTAGATCGGCCAGCCAGTCGGGCGTGTAGTACTCGCCCAGGGCGTGACGGAGCGTCTTGGGAATCAGTCGCTGGTAGAGCGCCTTGAGGAGATCGCGGCCGGGTGAGCAACCGCCGACCGAACCGGCAGGCGGATACTGATCGAAGCGTTCGGTCAGGCGGGCGATCAACCGCTCGATCGGGTGATCGGCGACGTCCACAACCCAGGAAAACGGGTTGACGACCGTCTCGTCGACCGCTGTCGTGTCGTCTTCGACCGGTATCGCCAGCGAGGAGCGAATGCGACGCACGAGCAAGCGGATGACCAGGGCATAGTAGGTTTGCACGGCGAACAGCAGGTACTCCGGCGGGCGCCCGTCGGCGGGCGTATCGTAAAGCCGTGCCATCCGCCGAAAGCCGGCGCGGCGACGTTCGTCGGACCGTCGACCGGCGGCGCCGGTCAGCGTCTCCCATGCTTCCAGAGCGCGGCGGATGCGCGGCCCGGGTGAAGCGTTCAGCACGCCCCACAACAGACCGACGGCATCGCGCGCGAGTTGAGCCTCGGGCCCAAAATCGGCCACGAGGTGTTCGGGAAGCCACCGCCGGGGTGTCGAAGGGGATTTGCCTGCCGGGAGGTTTCGCACGAAGGATCCCATCCTGCCTGGAAAATGCGTCACGGGGTTCGGCCCGTGGGATCCCTATTGTGGCGGGCAAGGATTCTTTCCGCAAGGCGTTTACACTCTCGTTCCCACGCAGAGCGTGGGAACGAGGTCTGATTTGACCTTGAGCCGGATTGCGGGCCCTTATTCGGCTTTCACCTTGAATCCTTTGGCGAACGCTTTCTCTCCGAAGACTAATTCGAGTTGGCCCTGGGGATCGGCCTTGGCCACCTTGCCGCTGCAACCGCCGCAGCAGAAGCCGACCGACACGCCGGCCACTTCGGTGGCCGCGTCGGGTTTGACGGCTTTTCCGCTGATCGGGCATCCGGTCTGGGCCGCCTGGCCGGTGCAAACGAGTTGGTGATTTGCCTTGGCGGCGAATTTGGCCGTGTCTTTCTGGAAGGGTTTGATACAACCGCCACAGCAGAAGTAAACCTTTCCACCGTTATAGTCGGCAGACACCTCCATATTGATCGCCTTTCCCCCCACGGGGCATACGGCTTTGGCTTTGGCGGGCGGGCCGTCTTCACCCACCGCCATTCCCCCGGCCAACAACACGGCGGCCAACAACACGGGGCCCAACAGCAGCGTAACAGGAACTCTCATGACAACTCTCCTTGGTACGACGGCACGCATCGGACGGACCGCCCGCCCGCTGGCACCGTGATTTCTCGTCCGACCGACGGCCCTTCTTTCGCTTCTACCGCGGGTCAAAGGCCTTGCGCACACAGAATGCACGACGGGAGAATTCTTCGGCATCGGCCAGCGGAGTCAATCCTTACCGTGGCTGTAAGGATGGCAGGGCAAGGCAAGGTGCCGTCATACCCTGTAATCGTGTCGATCACGTCACACGGAGGGGAGTGGACATTTGGCCGCGAGCCCTGTTGCTGTTTGGCCCCGGTCGCGCGTCTCTGCCGCATTGCCGCCGGAGGTAGCCCCGGCTTTGATGATTCCGGCCAATCCCTACAAGCGGCCTACGCCTTACTTTGCGTTTTCCAGCCCGCGCGAGGTGAGAATAACCTATGATTCCGAGACGACCACGATGCCGCGCGTGGCACGATCTTCCCGGCATCGGCGTCGCATCGTTCGGAGAAGAGAAGCAGAAAGCTCGATCAGAAGCAGAAGGAGTGAGTAATTGACCATGGGAGCAACCATCGCCCCGCCACCGCGCACGGCTCTGGAAGACGCCCTGCGCCGCGTCGATGAGATCTCGACGCTACCCCACATCGCGCTTCGGGTCATGGAAGTCGCCAACAACCCCGATTCCGGCGCGGCCGATTTGAAAGAAGTTCTCGAAACCGACGCGGCACTCAGCGCCCGATTGCTGCGGTGCGTCAATTCGTCGGCCTATGCCTTGCGAGGAAAGATCACGAATCTCCAGCAGGCCATCGCGTACCTCGGGATGAAGCAGATTCGCAATCTGGCGCTGACGGCCAGCGTCAGCGAGCTTTTCAAGACCAACGGGGCGATCGCTACCTATCAGCGCAGCGACCTGTGGCGCCATCTGGTGTCGGTCGGCATCTGCGCCCGGATGATCGCCATGCGGCTGCAATTCCGCAATTTCGAGGATATGTTTCTGGCCGGTCTTCTCCACGACCTCGGCATCATCCTGGAAGACCAGCACGTGCACGAACCGTTTGCCGCCGCGATCACGTCGCTGGAGACCGGCACGACGTTGTGCGCCATGGAGAAAAAGTACTTGGGGTTCGACCACACGCAGTTGGGAGACCGGGTCGCCGAGCTCTGGTCGTTTCCCGAAGCCGTTCGTGCGACGATTCGCTACCACCACGCATCGTTGACCTACCGCGGTGAACACGGCAACGTCGTCCGTTGCGTTGAACTGGCCAACCTGCTCTGCTCGCTGAAAGGGACTCCCTCGGTGGGAATCCAGTTGGTGAAGTTCTCGCGCCAATTGCTGGCGAGTCTGAAAATCGGCAAGTCGGACGTTGCCATCTTGGCCCAGGATCTGGGAGAAGAGCTTTCCAGCAACGCCAGCCTTTTCCAGATATAGGTGAAGTATGTCTGAGGTCCAACTCAAGGACGTCGCCGATCTGTTGCAATACATCGGAGAAGACGGCCCCACCGCCGAGCTGGGGTCTGCGCACACCGATTCCCGGATCTGCGGCCGGTGTCTGCTGTTGTTCTCGGCGGATCGGTCGGGAAAACTGCTGGCGGCCGATGACTTCGGTTCCGGGTTCGACCACAATTCGGCGCGTCTGCTGGCCGCTCAAATTGCCGATCGTCTGCACGAGGCCGGTACTTGTCGGCTGGAAATCCCCGGCGATACCGGTCTCCGGCTGGCATTGGCCGTCGGGATCGGTAACACGGTGGCCGGCTGTGTCGTCGAACCATCGGAAAGCGAGGGCAACGCCGCATCCGCCGATCCGTTGCGGATCGCCGCGACGGTGGCTGCCGTCTCTTCGCAGGTTGCCCTGCGCAACAAGACGCAGATCGGCCACCTCAACACGCGTATCCGTCAACTGCAGGCCGAAAAGCAGACGCTCAAACAGTCGCACGCCGAGGCCGTCGCCGCGGTCATTCGGGAGCGAGAAGAACTGTTCGTCGTACAGCGGCAGCAGATGGCCACGCTCGAGTTCCTCGACGCCGCGGAATCGGCCAGCCGGTCCAAGTCGGAGTTCCTGGCCAACATGAGCCACGAACTACGCACGCCCCTGACGGCCATTCTCGGGTTCACCGACGTGTTGCTGGGCGACCTGACCGACTTGGATTCCCGCGATGCGGCGACGACCATCCAACGAAACGGCCGGCACCTGCTTGCGATCATCAACGACATCCTCGATCTTTCCAAAATCGAGGCAGGCAAGATGAACATCATAAACGAATCGTGCTCGCCGCACCGCCTGATTGCCGACGTGGCTTCCTTGATGCGCGTGCGCAGCGACGCGAAAGGGCTCCAACTGCGCGTGGAATACGTCGGCCTGATCCCCGCCGAAATATCCAGCGATAGGACCCGGCTGCGACAGATCCTCATCAACCTGATCGGAAACGCCCTGAAATTCACCGAAACCGGCGAAGTGCGGATCGTCACCCGTTTCCTGCCCGACGAGCAACCCTCGCCGATGATCCAGTTCGACGTCATCGATACGGGGATCGGCTTGACCGAACGGGAGGCGGCCCGCCTGTTCACCCCCTTTACACAAGCGGATTCTTCGACGAGTCGCCGCTTCGGGGGGACGGGGTTGGGACTGACCATCAGCAAGCGACTGGCCGAAGCCTTGGGCGGGAGAATCGACCTCTCCAGCGTGCCGGGAAAGGGAAGCCAATTTACCGTCAGGGTGGCGACCGGCTTGCTGGACGGCGTGGAGATGATCGATCCTTCCCGGATTCCCGCCGAAAGCGAGTTCGCCGACCCACCGGAAGCCGAGACACTCCCGTCGCTGGACTGCCGAATCCTGCTCGCCGAGGACGGCCCGGACAATCAGCGGCTGATTTCCTTCCTGTTGAAAAAGGCGGGCGCCGAAATCGTCGTTGCATCCAACGGTCGAGAGGCTGTTGAGTTGGCCATGCCCTCGCTGGGCGAGGACCAGACAGAAATCCAGGGCCGAGACGAACCGTTCGACGTCGTTCTGATGGACGTTCAAATGCCCGAAATGGACGGCCACGAAGCGACCCGCCACCTGCGAGATCACGGTTACTCGGGACCGATTATCGCGCTGACGGCCCACGCCATGGCCGACGACGTGGCCAAGTCGCTCGACGCCGGCTGCGACGCCCACCTCAGCAAGCCCATCGACCGCGCCGAGTTGTTGGCCACGATTTCGCGTTGCGTCGTTGCCCGATAAAATGGCGTTGCATGATTTCGCGGAAACAGTAACAGCCATCTCTTGCCTCCCAGGATTGCGCAACCCCATGGAGAAATCCGCCGGGGGTTGCCTCGGCTGGAGACCGTTGGTCTAATAACCGCTGGACGCGCCGGGCCCGATCCGGTGTCGCGACGATGCCGTCCCGCCGGGAAATCGACCACGCGCTGACTGAAACAGGGGGTCTTGCCGATGAACGCCGCTCGCCGTGGGTTTACGCTGGTCGAACTTCTGGTCGTGATCGCCATTATCGGCATCCTCATCGGGCTGCTTCTGCCCGCCGTGCAGAGTGTCCGCGAGGCGGCACGGCGAATGCAGTGCGGTAACAACCTCAAGCAGATCTGCCTGGGATTCGCCAACTATGAAGTCTTGCAGGGCAAGTATCCGCCCGGGCGCATGGGATGCGACTGCTGGCTGTCCGACGTTTGTGCCGGCAACAAGACCTACCAGCGGCCGGGCACCAGCGGTTTCGTGATGATTCTGCCCCAGGTGGAGTTGCAGTCGCTCTACGACGCCTTGGGATTCGAGAAGGGCGCCGTTTATCCGACCGGTGGTTCTTGCGACGACGGCAGCGGCGCCGGGTGGAACGTCGGCCTGGAAGACGCGCTGCGCCAGCGACCCGCGGTCTTCGCCTGCCCCAGCGACACCATTCCCGTGCTCAATAGCGCCAACCGGGGCGTCGGCAGTTACGCCATGGTCCAGGGATCGCAGGGCCCCTCCTACGGCATCGATCAGCGTCGGGTCAAACATTACAACAACGGCATGTTCTGCTACCGCACGGTGCATAAGGAAAGCGACGTTCGCGATGGAACTTCCCACACGATGTATGTCGGGGAAACGGTCGCCGGCGACACGCCCGAGTCGTCCAACGTGTGGCTGGTCGGCTCGCGCCACCTCAGCAGTCTCCGCTCGACCGACAACCCGCTGAACACCCCGCCCGGCGAAGGCGTCATCGTCATGGGCTCCGGCGGACCGCTCTACGGCGTCAGGGTCAACGGTGCGTTTGCCAGCCGGCACTCGGGCGGAGCCAACTTCGGTTTCGGCGACGGCCACGTCGGCTTCCTCAGCGAGAATATCGATCTGGCGACCTATCGAGCCCTCTCCACGCGCGACGGTGGCGAGACCGTCTCGATTCCCGAATAGGAGCACGGCACCTGATGAAACCGATCCGCCATGGCTTGTCTCCGCTTGTGTGTCTTTCGCTGCTCGTCTTGGCGGGGTGCGGCGATGGTCGTCCCGAGCGGGTGCCCGTCGCCGGACAGGTACTGATCGACGGCAAGCCGCTTACCGGCGGGTTTGTTCGAGTGGTTCCCGAAGATGCCCGGGCCGCCCAGGGGGAAATCGACGAAAACGGCCACTTCCGGCTGACGACCTTCGACGGCGAGGACGGCTGCGTGCCGGGGACCCACGCCGTGTGTGTCAACGCGGCCATTACCCTGGGGCCCGAGCGGATCCAATGGTTGGCGCCGGTCAAGTATCGCGACACTTCGACTTCCGGCGTGACGGTTACCGTCGAGGGCCCGACCGACGACCTCACGATAGAACTGACGTGGGGCGGCGGTCAACCATTTGTCCAGAAGATGGAAGGCGGCGGCGACGTCGATCCCGGCGCTGGGTAGCAGGTGAAGTGCCTCACACGGAAGAAGACCCATAGGGGCAAGAAGCAAAGCAGCCGCGCCTCCGAAGAGGCGCGGCCGGCATGTCTCACCCCAAGGGTGATTCGCCATTACGCGAACCGCCCTTGAGGGGGAAGAGACAGCTATCGCAAGTATATCATCGAGGGGCCCAAAAGGCCAGTCCGCCCAACGGCTCTTTCATCACCGGTACACTCTCCGCCCCCCTCGTATTCGGGCGAAGAACGCGGGTGGACCGGGTTTTCTCATCTGCTTCTCATGCGTCGGTTTCCACGGGCTCTCAGGATGTCGTTGCCGGGCCGGACACGCCACCTAGCCCGAACCGACGCCCAAATCGTTCGGCCCGGTGTCGGGCGTACCATTGGCGTTTGGCGTGGTTGGGGCTGTGGCGGCGTTTGCGTTTTCCGTCTGGCATCGTTCCTCTCCTTCTACCCACTCTATGGCTGCCCGCGACCAGAACACGACACGGAATCTCAAAGACCGCGGCGACCTTGAGTTCGACCCACCCACCAGCGTGCCTTGCCCAGGTTGGGCGCGTTAATCCCGGGAGATTGGCGAAGATGCGCCGTTTCTGGCAGGGGGTGCGATGATCGCGGCAGCCCGTTGAGAAAGAGTGGGTAGGTGGAGATGGATACCATGTGCGGCTACACCCCGGCGGGCCGCATGGCAAATGACGCGAGTTCCGGACAGCAAAAGGGGACGGAGTTGCTGCCCGGAACACGCGATTCGTTGGTGGGGGAGTTGACCGTCGAAATCGAGGCCCTGCGCGGCGCCGTCAGCTACCGGGCGACTCGTCGAGTTGCTTGAGCTTGAGGTTCCGGAAATAGATCGGGGCCCCGGCGTGTTTTCCTTGCAGGCCGATGTTCCCCTTGGTCGGCAGGTCGGCCTTGGGGCGGCTGAGCCACGGCGGGATGTCGCTGCCGTCGGGGTTCTTCTT
>JABMRP010000362.1 GCA_013202535.1 Planctomycetota bacterium | reverse complement strand
TGACTTCTCCAGCGCCATGTCGACGTTGGCCTTCAGGGGAAGCTCTTTGCCGCGGCGCCAACCGGCATCGGCGGTGATCTGAAGCTTGGCCGAGGCGTCGTTGTTGCGGTCGGCGATGGCTTCGGCCGAGAATCCGCCGAAGACGATCGAGTGGACCGCGCCGATTCGGGCACAGGCCAACATGGCGATAGCCAACTCGGGGACCATGGGCATGTACATGGCCACGACGTCACCTTGGCCAATGCCCATCTTCTTCAGCACATTGGCAAACTTGCAAACTTCCTGATGCAGCATCCGGTAGGTCAACACGCGGACGTCGCCGGGCTCGCCTTCCCAGATGATCGCCGCCTTGTTCGCCCGGGGGGTGTCCAGATGGATGTCGAGGCAGTTGTACGAGACGTTCGTCTGGCCGCCGACGAACCACTTGGCCAGCGGTTCTTGCCATTGGAGAACTTTATCGTATGGCTTGAACCAATGCAGTTCATCGGCCATCTTGCCCCAGAATCCCTCAATGTCGTCGGCTGCCTCTTTCCAGAGTTTTTCGTACTGTTCGACGGAGTTGATCCGAGCTTTTTCGGCGAACTGGGCCGGCGGCGGGAAAAGCCGCTCCTCTTTCATAACGTTGACGATACCGCCAGATTGTTCCGCTGCCATGAGTGGCTTCCTCCGGGTCTCTTCAGTCGAGTGGCCCCTGTATGGGTAAAATGGTACATCGAGAACCCCGTTATTTTAGGGCCCCCCCTGCTCTGTGTCAACGACACCGTTGGCCCAGCTTCCCGTCACGCGATCCCCGTCGCGCGATCCCCGCCGTCGCTGGAATCCCTCGTGGAAACTCTTGCGTGCGATCCGGATAAGACGATACAATGTGACCGCCGGACCGCGTATCCGGTTTCTTGATCTTTGCGATTCTCTTCTCTCCTCTTCTGTCTCCACCGGAGAACGGCCATGAAACGCTTCGCCATGGTTGCGGTTGTCGGGGTCGTGATTTCCGCGTTTCTTTCCGCGCCCGCCGCGGCTCAGGCGCCCCAACTCCCGTCGCCCGATTCGCAGTGCTTGACCTGCCACGACGGGATCGAGCCGATTCGCCAGGCCGATTCGCTGATGATGCGCCGGATCATCGCCTTGGGCTCCGACGAAGGCGACCCGGCCGGATGCACGGTCTGTCATGGCGGCGACCCCCGGGAGACCGAGAAGGAAGCGGCGCATGGGAGTTCCGGTTTCTTTCCCGACCCGGGGAGTTCCTGGATCGCCGCGAAAACCTGTGGGCGGTGCCACCAGAAGCACGTCGCTTCGCAGAAGACCAGCTTGATGATGACCGAGGCGGGCAAGATCCAGGGCGTGGCTTGGGCGTTTGGCGCCATGCACCTGAAATACGGCGCCGAGTCGGCCTATCATCACCTGTGGGGAAACTACGACGTGAAGAACCCCGCCAATCCCAAAGCCCGGCTCGGCACCGACGCGTATCGCGACTACATGAAAAAGCTGACGTCCAAGGAAAGCCAGGTGTTCGTCGACCAACTCCTTGCCCTGCCCGAGGCGCCGGGAGAAGACGAACTGGAGAAGCTGATCGAGCAGCCCGAGTTGGCCGCTTTCACCTATCTGCGGAATCAGTGCCTCCGCTGCCATCACGGCGTGAAGGGTCGGTACAAGCGGGGCGACTACCGGGGCATGGGTTGCTCGTCGTGCCATATCCCCTACGGCAACGAGGGACGTTACGAAGGCGCCGACGAGAGCATTTCCACGACCGAGCCCGGCCATCCCCTGGTCCACTCCATTCAGAGTTCGCGCAAGACCAAGGTGACCGTGGTTCACAAGCAAGAGGTGACCGGCGAGGATGGCCAGAAGAAGATCGAAGAGAAAGAGATTACCTACAGCGGTATCCCGGTCGAAACCTGTACGACGTGTCACGATCGGGGCAAGCGTATCGGCGTATCGTTTCAGGGGCTCATGGAATCGCCCTACGAGGCGCCCTTTACCGACGGCGGCGGGCATCAGCCGAAGTTGCATACCAAGCACTACATGGCCATGCACCAAGACGTCCATTACCAAAAAGGCATGGCCTGTCAGGACTGCCATACGTCGATCGACGTTCACGGCGACGGGTTCCTGGCCACCGCCAATCTTGGAGCGGTGCAAATCGAGTGCTCCGACTGTCACGGCACGCCGGACGCGTACCCCTGGGAGTTGCCGCTGGGTTTCGGCGACGAATTCGACGATTCGCTCCTCTCCGAAGGTCCCCGACGGACGGCCGACGAGTTGACCAGTCACCTCAAACAAGGAACGATCTACGACCCCGAGGACGGTTATCTGCGAACCGCGCGGGGGAACCCGTTTTCCAACGTGGTTCGCCGGGGCAATCGGGTCGTGGTTCATACGGCCGGCGGCGCCGACATCACGCTTGAGCCGTTGAAGTTCATCGAGGAAGACGGCGCGTTCTCCACGGCCGGACAGGTGGCGATGAAGCAGATCGGCGCCCACGTGGCCGGCATGGAATGCTACACCTGCCACACCTCGTGGACACCCCAGTGTTACGGTTGCCACGTGAAAATCGATTACTCGGCCAACGGGATCCCCGGTCCGTCGGGGGCAACGAATTGGGAACCGCGCAAGAGCTTCGACTATCTGGCGAGCGGGGCGAAGTTCGAGGCTCGGCCCGAGGTGTCCGGCCTGCGCGGCGAGTCGCTGTTGGCCGCCGAGTTTCCTGACCTCATGATCCCCGGACAGATCGAGGAGCAGCGTTCCCATACCCGTTGGGACCATCCGGCGCTGGGGATCAACGGCGAACGGCGCGTCACGCCGGTGGCGCCCGGGTGCCAGGTTTCGGTCACCGTGGTGCTTCCCGGCGATAAGCCGGGCGGGGATAAGAAGACGGTGCTGCTGAACCACATTTTTGGCGCGGCAGCGGGAACCGAACGACCGGACAAGGATGTATTGTCTCTCGACATGAGCCCCACGCAGCCACACACGACCACGTCAACTCCCCGTTCGTGCGAGTCGTGTCACCTGAGCGAGAAGGCGTTGGGCCACGGCATCGGCGGGGCGGCGAACCTCCGCCCGCCTTCCGACGGATTGACGGTCGACCTGGAAACGGCCGCGATCGATGAAGGCGGCAACCACCAACTCCTCTCCCAAAACGCCCAACGGCAGCGCGAACCGATCGCCGGACTGGATGACGATTGGTCGCGGTTTGTCACCCCCGAGGGCGAACAACTCCAGACCGTGGGCCACCACTTCAAGCATTCCCGGGCACTGAACGAGCAGGAACAACTTCACATCAGCCGCGAGGGTGTCTGCCTATCCTGCCACGAGGAGATCCCCGACGGCTCGCTGGCGGTCAGTTTCCTGCATCACGTGGGCGAGTACATGGGCCAGATCCCGAAGAACCCCCACGAGCACAACGAGCTGATCCACAAGGTCGTGCTCATGTCGGCCTGGGTGCAGTTCCTCGTCGCCCTCGGCGCCCCGCTGGTGGGTCTGGCCGTCGCGATCGGCGGCGTCTGGTACTACCGTCGCCGAAGAAAGGCGAAGGGAGCCGCGGAAACGCCGACCGATTGAACGTTTAGCCCAGGCACTCGTGCCCGGCGTTGGGGGATCTTACCGAGGGGCATCGGCGGCAAAGGGATCACGCGGAGGCGCCGAGGCGCGGAGGGTGAGTACGGAGGTTGAATAGCGACATGACTCTAGAACAGTTATGCGGTTGTTTCTTTTCCGTCGTCGGGCTGGTCGTTGCCATACTGGTCTCGGCTCTCTTCGGCCTGGGCGTCTGGGGAATCCTGGGCTGTGCCGCACTGGGTTGGTTCGTTGGCTGGTTTTGCGGAGTCGGAATCGCGGCGATTCTGTTTGAAATAGACTGCCGAAGGGCGCGAACGAAGGAGAACAAGAGTGAAGAGGCAGAAAGGAGGCATCGCTGATTCTTCTTTCTCTGTACGGATGGGTCTCCTTGCCGGCGCGGTCTGCACGTTTTGACTCCGCGTGCTCCGCGCCTCTGCGTGATGCTCTTCCCTCTTCCAGACCCCAACTGCATGACCGCGACACCTTGAAACACCGGGCACAAGTGCCCCGGCTCAACGTTTAATCACCGCCCCCTCACCCCGCCACCAGCGTCATCGCTTCCTCGCGGGAGGTGCAGATGGGCCAGAGGCTGTCGAATTTCGAGACGCTGATGATCTCCCGGGCGATATCCGACAGGTTGCAGACGGCCATTTTCCCGCCGCCCTTGCGAATTCGCGTCCAGATGGCGTGCATCGCCCCGAGCATGATCGATCCGAAATAGG
>JABMRP010000361.1 GCA_013202535.1 Planctomycetota bacterium | reverse complement strand
GTTGGCTCTTCAGGAGTTGGCTCTTCAGGAGTTGGCTCTTCAGGAGTTGGCTCTTCAGGAGTTGGCTCTTCAGGAGTCGGCTCTTCGACCGGTGCGGAGGTTTCGCCCTCGCCGGGCTTGGCCGGGTCGGGGTCTTCGACCGGCTCCTTGTCGTGCGGCAGGACAATGTCGCGCTGGCGGCGAATCCGGGTCAACTCGATCATCTCCCGCGGGGTCAGCTTGACCTCGTACCCGTCGCTGGGCATGACGCCCCATTCGTCCGAATCCTTCGCCTTGGGAAATCGGTGGATGTTCTTGCCGTTGGGGCGTCGGTAGCTGGCCGTGGTCAATTTCAGCGCACTGCGGCCGTGCTCCAATTCGATGACGTTCTGCACGCTCCCCTTGCCCCAGGTGCGCTCGCCGATGACCACCGCGCGGTCGTGATCCTGGAGGCAAGCCGCGACGATTTCACTGGCACTGGCGCTGTAGCGATTGACCAGCACGGCCATGGGAAATCCCTCGTGCGTGTCCTTCTCGTGGGCGTCCCAAGTCCGCTCGGGCGTGTTGCGGCCTTTGGTGCTGACGATTCGCCCCTTGGGCACATACATGTCGCTGATCGCGATCGCCGAACTCAACAGCCCGCCCGGGTTGTAACGCAGGTCGAGGACCAGACCCTGCAGCCCCGCGGTGCTGAGTTTTTCCATGGCCTTGCCAAGTTCGCGGGCCGTGCCGCGGCTGAAGGCGGAGATGCGAATGTATCCGATTCGTTTCTCCGCGTCGAACATGAACTCCCAGGCGTCGTCGTCTCCGCGGCGGTCGCCGAGCACCGTATCGACGTGGATCACCTCGCGGGTCAGCGTGACTTCGCTTTTGTCTTTTTCCGTCTTTCCGGTGTGGATCACCGTCAGGCGGACCTCGCTGCCATCCTTTCCCTTGAGCCACCGGACGGCTTCGTCAAGCGAGATTCCCTCGGTGCTCTTGCCGTCGACCTCGACAATCCGATCGCCGGCCAATAGTCCGGCCCGATAGGCGGGCGTTCCGACCAGCGGGCTGATGATCGTCAACTGTTCCGCCTCCATCGACACCTGAATGCCGATCCCGCCGAACTCGGCCTCCACGCTACTTCGAAACCGGATCATCTTGTCGGGGTCGATGTACGACGAGTAGGGGTCGAGTTCTTTGAGCACGCCGCGGATGGCCGCGTCGATCAATTCGCGCCGGGAAATGTCCTTGACGTAGTTTCGCTCGACCTGATCCAGCGTGTCGACCAGCAGCTTGTGCAACTCGTACGCATCGTCTTCCGGTGGCTTGGTCTGATCGGCCCATGCGCCGGGGGCCACCAGCAAACAGATTGTCGTCAGAACCGCCGTCCACGCCACGCCATTGCGTCGACCCATCGATAGGTCTCCCGTAAAAAGGGTATCCGAAACAAGCCTCGCTCCGTTCCGCCGCGAACAACACCCCGCGTCGCTCGGCAGAAATTCCGCCCGCGCGCAAGTCGCCTACAGTGCATAACTTACACATTATAGTGAACGCCCACGAGCGAGGCAAGCGAGATCGGTTTTTCCGGCAGCAGGGGGGGCCGCTGGCGCAAAGCGTGGTTCGGTAAGTAGTTTACGCTGTGAGTGGGTAAGGCTGCCGGGTTTGGCGATGATGCTAGCGGGGGGCAGGATCCTGAGTCGGCCAGAATGCTGGATGCCCGGCGAAAAGTGCGTACGCCCGTGAGCGGCAAAGCTCGCCGGAGGCTTCTCAGGTCCGTATTTTGGCGGTCGGAACCGAACATCGTGGCTGCGGGGGGATGCCAGAAGGTCATCTCGCGATAGTCTTCTTTGGGGGGCGCAGTCTGCTATAATTGGGGTGATGCGAGAGTGGATCGGTTTCAGCCTCAACCGAAAAGAGAAATGGACCAATGGCAGAGTGGCCAAGCCCGTGAAGAAAGTCGCGACATAAGCAAACGGGAGGAGAGCGTGAATGTCTTTCACTACACGAATAAGGCTGGATGGAACGCCATCAGGTCGCAGGTTGCTTGGCGGTTCCTGACCTTGCAGCCGCCAGCGAAAGAGCGACCCGTTGGTGCCTATTTCACAACAATCGAACCAACGCCACAAAACCTACGAACGCTTTTCAAGCGGATCAGAGTACCCAAAGTAAAACAAGAATTCGTATTCTGGTTCGCAGGAACTGCTGGATTGAAACATCTGAATGGTGGTCGTGGCCGTGACCGCCGGATTCTGTTCAGCCCGGTCGATTACGATGTCGAAAAGGAGCGCCATCGTAGAGGCAAGGCAACGGAAACAGTGATGGGAGAATTCACATGATTGGTGGAATTGATGTCCCTATTCCGACACGCGCTGGAGAATGGTCGATGGAAGTTGCGGTACGAGCCATTCGACAACATTGGCCACAAGCAGCGTTCGAGAACGGCCTAACTGGCGATCGTTATGATCAGTTTTGGGAAGTACCGTTCGCCGAGATCGAAGAGATTTTCGTCTACCGAGATGCCAAAGCGGCAGACGCGTGGGAAGAGCACGGCGCGATCCCCGAACTCAGCAACACGATGGTTCACTTGCTGGCAGATGACGGAACCATCACTGCCGTCATCGATGAGAGAGATGCAAACACGGAACAGATTCTCGAAGCGATTGCTTCGGGATTAGGCGATCCAATTCTCTGCTTGGAGGTCGCATAAGATGCCCAATCCGACTTCGCTAGAAGAAGCGATTCGACATTCCGGTGAAGGCTGGCTGATCGATTCGTTTGCGCCACCCGAAGAAGCAATCCCGTATCTACGGCAAACCCTGCAAGCAGTTCGTGCCATTGGGCAACAGCGATTCGAAGGGAATGCGCCTGATTTGAGCGAAAAGGCAGTCGTCCAGGAGTACATTCGCAATCCGCTACGGGTACGCGGCTTTCTTCAATCCTTAGGGGGGACTCGATCGACGGAGATGCTCCTAATGGTCTGGCGAATCCTGCAAGGGATGGAAGTCAAGGACATTCAACTATCCTACCGCAAGCGGGAGCAGTTTGAGGTGCGCGTTGTATTGGAGTCGGCTTACGGCGAAGAAGATCCGCCCTATGTCTCAAACAACATCCACGATTTTGTCTTGTTCAGGCATATTGGCATCCTTGAAAGCGGCGGGCCCATATTCGACGGCTTCTATGCGTTGAGAGTCCGCGAAGCGTAGCGGTAACCATCATCCTGCAAGCCTGCATCGGTTGACACAACGCCACCCCTCGCGGGTGGGGTGGCTTGCGCAATACGGGCAGGTTGCAAACCTGCCCCACTTTTTCAACGGGCGAAACCTTTGGGGCTGCCGAACCCCCGGCACCACCCGAACTCCAAAACAATCGCCGTTGACACGGCCGGGCCGGGGCAATACGATGCCGCCCCTCTTCTCCACCATGGGCCGAAGGTCCGCGTGCCCTTACCACCCCGTTGGGATCACGTCCGCATGGTCATCCGTGTCCGCACCCTGTCGCTCTTGGCGATCGCCGTCTCGCTGTCCGCCGGTGGCTGCATCCGGCCGGTCAAGGGGCTCTTTCCGCCGCCCCCGCTGGAGCCGACCGTACCGGTCCACGTGGTCAGCCATGGCTGGCACACGGGCCTGGTGATCGACCGGGCCGACGTCCCACCCGATCTCTGGCCCGAGCAGCACGACTTTGCCCAGTCCCGCCACCTTGAGATCGGTTGGGGTGACGAGGGTTTTTATCGGGCTCAGGAGATCACCCCGGGCTTGGCGCTTCGGGCGATGTTTCTGCCCACGCCCAGTGTGATGCACGTCGTCGGTTTCGACGAACCGGTCGAGAGTTATTTTCAGCAGAGCAAGATCTATCGGGTCGAGCTGGGCGAACCGGCGTTTCGGCAGCTCTGCCGGTTCGTGGCCGACACCTACGACCACGACTCGGGCGGTCAGGCCATTCCGCTGGGACCGGGTATCTACGGCAACAGCCGCTTCTACCGCGCCAAGGGCAACTACTACTTCCCCAAGACGTGCAACATCTGGACCGCCCGAGCGTTGCGCACCGCCGGCTGTCCCATCGACACCTGGACCACCGTATCCGCCGGCCGCGTGATCGACCAGGTCGACGACTTCGCCACCCACGTAACGCCGAGCGATACCCAGTTGGCCCAGCAGAGTACCGCGACATTGCGGTAGGACGCTCCGCGCTCGGCGCGTCCCTCAGGGGGGCGAACCGCTACGTCCACAGATTGCGATCCAACATGCGATAGTTCAACGCCTCGTTGAGGTGCATCGGCTCGATCGACTCCGAGTGGTCCAGGTCGGCGATGGTGCGGGCGACGCGCAACACTTTGTCGTGGGCGCGGGCCGAGAGACCCAGTTCGGTCATCGACGCTTTGAGCAGGTTGCGGCCTTCGTCGTCCAGAGTGCAATGGCGGCGGGTCTGGCGGTGGGTCATGCCGGCGTTGTGCCGCGTCGGCGCGTCGCGGAAACGCTCGGCCTGGATCTGACGCGTGGCCGATACCTGCTCGCGGATTTGCTCGCTGGAGGTACCGCTGGCGCCGCCCGAGAGTTCGCGAAACGGAACGGCCGGCACCTCGATGTGGATGTCGACCCGATCGATCAACGGGCCGCTGATCTTGCCCATGTACCGCTCGATCTGCGGCACCGTGCAATGGCAGTTGCGCCGCGGATCGTTGCGATAGCCGCAAGGGCACGGGTTGAGCGCCGCGATGAGCATGAAATCGGCCGGAAAGGTTGTGCTGGAAAGCGCCCGGGCGATCGTTACCGTCCCGTCTTCCAACGGCTGTCGCAATACCTCCAGCGTGCGCCGGTTGAATTCGGGCAGTTCATCGAGAAAGAGCACGCCGTTGTGGGCCAGACTGATCTCGCCGGGCGAGGGCTTCGAACCGCCGCCCACCAAACCCGCGTCGCTGATCGTGTGGTGCGGCGAACGATAGGGCCGCGTGGCCAACAGCGGCTGGCCCGGTTTGAGTTGGCCGACGCAACTGTAGATGCGCGTGGTTTCGATCGACTCGACGGCGGTCAGGTCGGGCAACACGGTCGGCACCCGCTTGGCCAACATCGTTTTGCCCGAGCCGGGCGGGCCGATCATCAGCAGATTATGGCCACCGGCCGCGGCAACGCAGAGCGCCCGTTTGGCCATTTCCTGACCGCGGACGTCGGAGAAATCGAGGTCGTAGGCCGACAGCTCGCGGAAGAGGACGTCGAGCCGCGAGGGCGTCGGTTCGATGTCGATTTCGCCGGTGAAGAACCCGACCGCCTGGGCCAGACTGGCCACGGGAATCACCTCGATCCCCTCGACCACAGCCGCCTCGGCCGCGCTGGAACTGGGCACGACGAGCCCGAAGACGCCCTCCTGCTCGGCGGCGGACATGGCCATCGACAGCGCGCCGCGAGTCGGCCGGGTGCTGCCATCGAGAGCCAGTTCGCCGACCACGGCATATCGCTCGAACCGATCCGAAGCAATCTGCCCACTGCCGGCGAGGATGCCCAGCGTGATCGGCAGATCGAACGACGCGGCCTGCTTGGGCAGTTCGGCGGGCGCCAGGTTGATGACGATGCGGTTCTGCGGTCGCTGGAACCCGGAGTTAACGATCGCCCGTTCGACCCGATGGGTGCTTTCCTTCACCGCCGCCTCAGGCAGCCCCACCAACACGGTCTTGGGCAGCCCGGCCGGCGAAACGTCGACCTCGACCTCGACCGGTAGGGCCTCGATTCCCAGCAGCGAATAGGTTTTCAGCTTGGCCAGCATGGAAAGTTCCTAGTTCGACGCGGATGGGCCACGGGCCGATTGGGCCACGGGCCGAAAACCGGCTTCCCCACATTGTGGCCGGTGGGCGGTCGCCGTGCAAGGGGGTGAAGCCCGATCGCGGATTTCCTTGCTGGAGGTGCTTGTTTAGCTAGCCTCCACTCTATGTACCCTCGTCATCGAAACTCAGGCACCTTGGAAACCCTGCCGCATTCCAGATCATATCGAACAGGGGCCTCAGAATATCTAATGGCTTGCCGGCCATGTCAGTGATCTGGATTTCCGGCAGAAGAAGTGTTTCCCGATCTATGGGTGGCATTGGGCCGAATGCACCCCTTTGATCAATCGCCACTCCCTTCACCCCTCCCAGCGTCAAAAAGCACCAAATGGGCGGTGAGATGCCCAAGTCCTCCATGCATTTGAGATATTGCGGCAACGACTGGAGAAGGAAGTCCTCGTAGCGCGTCCGCAAGTAGCGGGTTTTCTTCTCGTCGTCCTCGGATGTATAGGTGATATCATCAGCAACAATCTCGATCATGGCGTTGCGAAAAACCTGGACATAGCCAAGCGACTCGCCGCAGAAATCGCCGGCGTCGAACGTCACAATGCCATCCATGTTGAAACGGTAATTCCAGCCGCCGCCCGGGGCCAAGGGACGTAGAGTTCGCATGAACGGCTCCAGCGCAGCAGGGGCGAAGGATAGCCGGGTTGAAAACGATTCCTGTGGAATCAGATGGCAGATCAGCTTTGCTCCATCCGGCATTGGCAGTGGAGTCTCACCCGACATGATCGAACGTGTGCGATCATTCCTGAACTCTTTGATCCGGTCAAAGACGGTTGCCGAAAACGTAAATGACTGGCGCAGTTCTGATGTGTCCATGCTATAGCCCCCACCAGAGTTTCTGGCCCAGAATTGCCCGAATTTCCCACCACGTAAGAGAACCCTATGCGGAGCTACCAAGCTCTGCATCACCCGTACGACGAATACACACTTATCGGAATCGTTGGAAATGGCGTGAATCGCCACGTTTGCTCTCGGTTCTAGTCCTTGCTCGATGATCTGAGTCAGCCGCATTTTCAGAGCGTCCATGTCGTCGCAGTCTACTCCGCAGATTTTGGTTGGTACGCCCTTCTTCTCCTCGACTCCTAAGATAAGGTGCCCGCCCACCGTGTTGGCAAATGAGGACACGTCTTTCAGCAATTCCTCGCGCTGTCTTGTTTGATCCTTGGGGTCCGTAGCGTTCAGGCGGTATAGTTCCCGCTTGTATTCAATCGATTTTCCCTCCTGGATCTCGTCGTCGATGAGCTTCTGGATGTCATCAAGGGTGATCGACTCAATTGGTTTCTCTAGCATGGGCAGTCTGTCCTGTTTCTCTACGGCTGCAATCCGAAGGGGATTTCGAGTCAAAGCGCCGGTAGACATTATCGATGTAGCCCTGCCCCCTTCCGGCAAGTAACGCCGCTCTGTCCCCAGATCATACCGGAGGCGGATCTTCCGTCTTGCCGTAATGCATTTCGGCGCTGTCATCATGTATCTCTATCGTGAATAGTTCGCTACTGCTTGCTCCGCCAGCGCATTGGATCCGAACTCGCCCTTTCACGGTCATTACGTTATTGGCCGTTGTTGCCTGGAACCACAATGTAAAGGTTTCCTCCTGTGATGGCGGTATGATGCGCTGTAGTGGAAACGGAACAGCCACACCTTCCTTTATGTGATCCAAAGAAACCTCAATATGTCCATCATGCTCAATCCGAGAGATCTTCATAACCGTCTGTGTCGCGTATTGTTCCTGTTTGACACTACTTGGGATGAACTCGGCTGCAGTAATTGTGACCTCCCTATCACCTGAATTTCTCACGGTAATTGGAAACGTTGCTTTCTCCGTGCCTTCTATGCGTTTACCTGTTGCTGTCTTTGACTTGCTGTTCACTGGCTGAACAATTGGCGAACCTACTGATACGGACAGTGCTGGTTTCGGATCATCTTTATCGCGGTTCACATAGATGAGCGCTGCTCCGACGATGATCGGCGCAATGATAACACCGGACCACCCAATCCACGTTTTTGTGCTTTCTTTCATAGAATACCCCTAATTATTCTAACTACCGACGAAAATGCAGACCGCACCCAGCCGCGTTGTTCTTTCATGTGAATTTGAGCCGTTTTCAGCTTGGCCAGCATGGAAACTTCCTGGCTCGGCGCGGATAGGTCTTCGGCGGAAGTCCGGCTCCCCCACATTGTGGCCGGTCGTCGGTCGCCGTGCAAGGGGGCTAAGCCGTATAGTAGCCATCTTGCTGGAGCAAGATGTAGCCGCGTTCTGGGGGACGCGACGGCTACGCGATAGGCGTGGCGACTTTTGAAAGACGGAAAGGCTACATCTCGCCCCAGCGAGATGGCTACTTTGCGGCAAATCGCTCTAGCACGTCCGCCTTGAACGTCGTTCCCGCGCCGGGGTTTTGGGGGGTCTTGTAATCGCCGCCCTCGACGGTTACCGGCTCCTCGAAGCAGTCGCGCAGCCAGGGGATGTATTCCATCAGATGGCAGCCGGCGTGGGGTGTCAGCGGTAGGCGATGCGCGGCTGCCAACTCGGCTACCTGCCAGCAGGGGGTGAGCCCGCGTAGTGTTTCTCAGTGGCTTCCAAGTGCAAGCTACGGGCTAAGAAGCACTGGCAAGATGCCAGTGGCACCGACCGGGCGCGCGGCAAACCGCTACACCACCACCACATCTTCCCCCAGATCATCGGCCGCGGCGGCTTGTTCGAGGGCTTTGTCGGTGCTCGCCGGGTCGACGGCGCGGCAGCTTTCGGCCAATACGGCGGCGATCTCATCGAGGTCGCCGCGCCAGTATTCTGCCGTCGTGTCGGGCGGGCAAAGTTGGGTCATTTCGCCCAAGAGCAGAATCAGCCGCAAGAGATGGCGGAAGATGACGCCCTCTTGCTTTTGCAGATGTTTGCTGGTGATGTAGTTGTTGAACTTGCCGCCAAACTCCAGCAGTTCGCCGGCCACCCAGGCCGGGGTGATCCGCACGTCGTCGACGTCGGGGAAGTCGTAATCGAACTGGAGCCGCAATTTCTCGGCCAGCGTGAGCACCCAGACGGGCGTTTCGTCGTAGGTGTGGCGACGGTCGTAATCCTCGCGCGGTTGCTGCGCGAGTTGCTCGGCCGTGGCCAACCCGAGTCGCAACAACTGCTCGTCGAGCCGGGTCGTGGCCAGCGGGCCGGGTGGCAACTGGTCCTGGGGCGGCACCCGAACGTAGCGGGCGACCGAGCCGGGCAACTCCAACACGCTCTCCAACGCCTGGATCCGCTCGGCCCGATTGGCAATGCCCAGGTAGTTCATCAGGAACAGCCCGTACAGCGGATTGATGCCGCGAAGCAACAGCAGCTTGGGCAACTCGACCGTGGGATGGGCAAACTCCGGACGATACGGCGGCGGTCCTTGCGGCTCTGCTTCGGTCTGGTCGGCTTCGGCAAGCAGCCGCTCAAAAAGGCCCGGCGACTTCGGCTGCGCGGCCGGTTGCTCGACCGGCTCGTCGTCGTTCTTGGGCGGCTCGGGGTCGAGTGTGACGTAACCGGCGCGCCACAGGGTCAGGAGCATCTTGTCCAGCGCCCGTTGACCGGCCTCCGGGCCACTGTCCGAATCGGTCAAACGCTTGCCCACCAACTGCCGCACGATCTCCACCTCGGGCGAGGCGTCGAGCATGTAGGCCAGCAATCGCCAGGGGAGCGGCGCCCGGCTGTAGAGTTTGCCCGGCTCGGCGGCACACAGTTTGTCGAACTGCGCCTCGTTCCAGTATTGTTGGTTCGCCCGGCGCTTGGGCATCTTCTTCTTCAGCCGCTTCTTCGCCTTGCGAAGGCCGGGGTCCTTCGTGTCCTCGGGAATCTGATCGTATTGCTCGCGCCATCGGGCGATCTTCACGTCGTCTTCATGGGCCAGCACGAAGACATACCCCCGGTCGTCGAACTGTGGGCGTCCCGCGCGACCGAAGATCTGATGGGCCACGGTGGCATCGAGCAGGCGTTTCTTGTCCGGCGGGCCCTTGAGGATCTCGGGGACCACGACCGATCGGGCCGGCAGGTTGATGCCCGAGGCCAGCGTTTCGGTACACGTGGCCACCGAGAGCATCTTGCGTTGGAACAACTCCTCGACGATCCGCCGATACTTGGGCAACACGCCCGCGTGATGCACGCCCACGCCGCGTTGCAGGATCTGCCGCAGCTTGGGACCGGCCCCGTCGGTGAAGTCGTGCTTCTGCAATTCCTCGGCCAGCGCCTTCTGCTGCTCGTTGGTGAGCACCTTTTTGCCCTTGATCTGCTCGGCAACGCTCCAGCATTGCTCGCGATTGAAGCAGAAGACCAACGCCGGCGTGCGGCGGCCGTCGTGATCGCCGGAGGCCATCTCCTCGAGTTGTTCGGAGAGCAGCTTGTCGGGCACCCATTGAAATGTCAGCGGCACTTTGCGCTCCTCGCCGCGAACCAGCTCAAGCTTGCGGTTGTGCTTGGTCCGCAGCCAACTGACAAACTCCACCGCATTGCCGACCGTGGCCGAGAGCAACAGCGTACGCACGTGCTCGGGTAGCAAGCCGAGCGAGAATTCCCAGACGATCCCCCGTTGGTAGTCGGCGAAGCTGTGGAATTCGTCCATCACCACGGTGCTGACGTCGGCGAAGTCGAACGCCTCGCCGTGCAGCAGCCGGTTGAAGAGGATCTCGGCCACGACCACCAGGATTCGGGCGTTGGGGTTCTCGCGACGGTTGCCGGTCACCAGGCCGACGTCCGTGGGCTGGAATCCCCAGCGAACGGCCGCCTCCTGCATCTCGCGGAATTTCTGCTCCGTCAGGGCGATCAGCGGCGTGGTGTAGTAGGCCGTCCGGCCGGTGTGCAACGCCTCGAACAGGGCCGCCTCGGCGATCAGTGTCTTGCCCGTGCCGGTAGGAGCGCAGACCAATACACCCTGATCGGCCGAAAACCAGGCCAACAGAGCCTCTTCCTGCAACGGATAGGGCTCGAATTGAAGCTGTTCGAGGTAGCGTTCGGCCAGATCGTCGCGCGAGGGCGACGGGTCTTCTGCACTCATGGCGGCTCCGGCGAAGGGGAAGGGCAAGCCCTTATTGTAGCCGATGTCCGGGCGTTGCGAAGGGGCGTTGCGAAGGGGAAGATTGCAAATTGTCCATTGGTTATTGCAAATTGCAAATTATGGAAATGACGAGATCTCTCACGCAGGGTGGGGCAAGGCTACGATCACTACTTCCGCTTCGCAGGCGACAGGGCTAACACGGGCTGTTGCGGGAGCGGACCCAACCGGCAATTTGCAATTTGCAATAACCAATGGCCAATTTGCAATCTTCCC
>JABMRP010000360.1 GCA_013202535.1 Planctomycetota bacterium | reverse complement strand
GACGGCATGCTGCTGGCGATGGACCGAAGCATCGGACGCGTGCTCGATCGATTGGACAAGCACGGGATTGCCGACAACACGATCGTCATCTTCCTCAACGACAATGGAGGCGGCGAAAGCACCGCTCGATACGCCGCCCATTCCAGGAACTTCGCGAACAACAAGCCGTTGCGGGGCTACAAGTTCGACGTCTTCGAGGGCGGCGTACGCGTGCCGATGATCATGCGCTGGCCGGGCCGGGTGCCGGCAGGAGAGGTCTATCGCAAGATGGTCTCCAGCATGGACATCTACCCCACACTGGTCCGTGCCGCCGGCCTGGGGATGCCCGGAGATCAACATGTCGACGGCGTCGATTTGCTTCCCTACATCAACGGTGAGAACCAGTCCAAGCCGCATGAGTGGCTCTGCTGGCAGAACCGCAGTTGGCTCCCCAAGACAGCCGGCGGCTTCGTCGTCCCCACACCGAGGGTCCACAATTGCGCCATACGAAAAGGGAATTGGAAACTTGTGCGGCTGGAGGAGAAAGTCGATTCCGTGACTCCTCCCCCAACCTGGCAACTCTACAATCTGGCCAATAATATCGGAGAGCAAGAAGATGTGGCCGCCAGGCACGAGGACATCGTTAAGGAACTGAGCGTCCAATTCGAGCAGTGGCGATCATCGATGCACCCAACCATTGAATAACCGCTGAAGCACGTTCGTCATACGCTTATCGATCGTTGCATACTAAAGATACGGTCGTTCAGGCGATCGGTTCTGTCGGCCATCTCGGCCGCGAGCTTCACTTCATCGCTGATGCCCGTGTGGACATCCGACGGGAGTTCGCGCAACATCTCGATCAGCTTTTCGATGGTGTCGCCCCCTTGCGCGGCGAAGTGCTTCACGACCTGGCTGAGCACGCCCTTTTTCTTCTGCGACTTGGCCGAGGCGCCCGGCGCCACGACCTTCTCCAGGTTGTTGCATGTGACGGTCACGGCGGTCGACAATTCATCCGGGTCGTCGGCCAGACTACCGAAGTTCGGCAGCAACGGCAGGGCGACCGGATTGCCGCCTTTGCGATTCGGCGTCCATGTGATGACCTCTCGGGCGCCGGTGTAGCAGCGTTCCTTCGCGCGATCGTCGTCGGTCCACTCCGTGGGGACGGCCTTTGGCGGCCGCTTTTCTCCAAGGCCGATCAAGTCGTTGTTACAGTCGACGACGATCGAGGGGATGCCCTTGATGGTCGCCTCTTCGACAATTCGCTTCAGCAGATTCGTCTTCCCGGAGCCGGAACCCGCGACAACGAGCGTGTGACGGGTCAGATCCACCCATGGCACGAGGATCGGAGCCCCGAGCTTGCCTCCCGCTTGCTCTCGCACGCCGAGGTGGAGGGCGCCCGAAGCCTTGGAAGAAGGCGGTCGACTCGTCGGCGATGGCGCGGGCGGTGGAGTTTCGCGCGTGGGTGTTGGTGAAGGCGATACGGGCGGTGCGGGGGTGGCTGGCTCGGGAGGCTGGGACGGCCCGTCGCCGAGCGCCGCGATGGCTTCCAGCAGTCCGGATACCCGGATGAATCCGATCTCCGAGATGGGGCGACGTTCTCGAATCCAATCATGGGCCTCGGCCCCGTGCGACTTCAAGAGCTCCTGCACGGCGTGCAGCGTGCGGATCTCTTCCTTCGAGATCGTCGCCCAACGTCCGCCCATCCGACCGAATTGGCCGACGAGTTTCTCTGTCTTCGCGCCCTTCGGCGGCAGGTCGTTACGAACAACCGTGAGCGATCGAAACGCGAGACGTTTATCGATGCCGGCGTCGCCCATCGCGGCCTTGAGTCGATTCTGAAACGCCGATGCATTGTCGTGCGTAAGGACGCGGAAGCCGAACTGCTGCTCTTGCCCTTGACGCTGGTGGTCGATGATCTTGAGTCGGGCATGCAAATAGCGGTACGACTTGCCGCCGGCCAAGCGACCGTCGATGACGACATCCATGTGCGGTGGGAACGTGCATTCGTGTCTAAGACCCGCAAGGGCCGATTCCATGAGCCCCGGCCAGACTTGATCCTCCGTGCTCTTGTTAAAGCACGACGCCACCTTGGCCGACTGCTTCAGACGCGCGAACTCCTGGTCGAGCCCCGATTCCTTCACCGGAGGCGGAGGCGCCGGGGCGACACGTCCGTCCGCATCGAACGTCGTCAGCGGTTCGACATGTCCGAGTTTCAGGCAATGGCGACGGTGGCGTTCGCACTTCTGCAGCAGCTCGCGAGGCGACATGCCCGCCGTGTTCTCAAACGCCTCCGGCGCGAAGAGCCAAGAGGACGATGGTGGCGTGATGTTCAACCGTTTCGCCGCGGCAGTCAGGCGTCCCTCCGCCAGAAGCCGAGCCGATTGGCCGGTCGGAATGTTGGATAGGACGATGCGATCCTGGAATCGCGCCACCGCTGCCCGAAGCGCCACCTGCGCCGTATGCACCCAGGTCTCTTCGTAACACGAAACCACGACCAGCGTTCGCTGCATAACGGTCTGCACGGGATCCCCAAGCCCTCCGGCGACATCCTGCGTTATCGCCTTCAAACGCCTGGCCTGATCGTCGTCCGCGACGATTTCGTCGACTTGGTCCTCGGCGTTCTCAAAGCGAAACCGTTGCTGGGCGATGAGGTTGTCCATCTGATCGATGGCGAGAACGGTCGGCCCTCGAAGGCTCAGAAACCAGGAGACACCGCGTACGATGTCGATGGGCGGTTTCCCGGACGAGGTGAACGCAAACCGCTGGAGCAGTTCCTCGTCGGTCTCCGTGCCGTGCAGCCAAGCATTGGCGGCGTTGTTCAACTCGATTTTGTCCGAGTTGAGCATGATCAACGCGCGGAGCACATCCTGGTGTTGCATCATCTGGACTCGATAGGTCCGGCTGAGAAGGGCGATCAATCGCTGCGTGTAGTCGACCGTCTCAGTAACGGACCATTTCGCCAGCTTGTCGGCTAGGCCAATCGGACGCTTCTGCGGCTTCTTCACAACAGAATTAAGGAGGCCGGCCAGGACATGCTGGCATTGCCGGTACCCATCGGGAAGCTCACAATCAATCGAGGCGATGATCTGCAGTTGCATCGTCTCCCAGAAGTCACGCACGCCGGTCAGGTCAGCGAACAGGAACGTTATATTGCGTTCGAACGTCCGCCCACGGAGCCACTGCAGTAGATGCGTCTTGCCGACGCCGCCGCGTCCGACGAAGACCAGCCCCAGCGGGCACTCCGGCTTGTCGGAGTCCTCCAGGCCAGCGAGCGACATCCGCAACTCGTCGCGGGCGTCCTCATTGATGGCGTCGACGTCGATCGGCGGATCGTTCCAGACGCTGTTGGACCGAACGACCCAGTCGTAGTCGAGTCGACGAAGTAACTGCAGTTCATCCATTGTGCCCCTCCTGGTGATCGTCAAGCAGTGCGAAGTCAGATGTTTTTCACGAAAACAACATGTCGCGGCAGGCCGGCGACATGGATTGCCGCCGCTTCATCGACGGCGCCGATCTCGAAACGTTCAAGCGTGCTGAGAACGATCTCGGTCGATGCTTGCATCTCGATCAGTGTTGCATCCAGAACGGATCGCTCGATCCGCGGAAGCGCGCCGCGAAGCTCCGTTAGTCGGATGCGACCGCCCGGCATCGTTTGGGTCAACTCGTTGCAGGTGCGGCGGATCGCGGCCGCGGGGGCTTCCGAAGACGCCGCCTCGGCGCCGTCGATGGCCTCGGTTGCGGGACCATCGGCGAACATCTCCGGCCGAACCAGTTCGGCGAGCGATAGTCCACGAAGCGTCATGTTCCTGGCGACGGCCCCGAGGATCGCCGCTAGGATCTCGGGATTCAGCCGGTTCAGACTCTTCGGACACAGACGGTCCAGATTCTCCCCGGCCCATGCCCACCCACGGTCGGTGAGCAATACATGGTTGGCGCCGCCGCGTTTCTCCAAGGCGATCAGCCCAGCGGCAACGAGCGTCTTGCGTTTATCCGCCGGCAGGTTCGGCTTGAACTTGCTCATGGCCGGTTCTTCCGGGATGAAGAGAAGCCGCAACAACGCTTGGGCCTGCGTCGCATTCGGTTCAAACAACATGATTCCCTTCCTTATGAGTCGGCGCCTTGCGGGCGGGCGTGGAGTGACCGCAGAATCGCCCGGATCTTCGCAAGCGACGCATCGACGTCGCGCATAATCTCCGCATGGGTCAGCCGGACGACCGTGTAGCCATCGATGGCCAAGCCGAAATCCCGATCGCGATCGGCCTGAAAACTCAATCGGCTCGAATGAGTGGAGTAGCCGTCCACCTCAACGATGAGTTTAGTGGATTCACAGAGCAAGTCAACAATGTAGCGTTTCCCGGTGGAGATCGTGATCGGCCAATTGTGGCGGAACAGTCCCTGAAGGTCGGTTGTGGCGTCGAAACTCTGCGATAGTCGTTGCTCGCCCGGGCTGAAAGGGTGAGGCACGCCGATCACCGGCCAGGCGAAGCGATGACGACTCGCTCGGCGCCGCGGACGCTTCTCGGTTTCATCGCAACCGGCGCCTTCGCCGTCTGCCGCACCCGCGAAATCCGTGGGAGGTCCACTGCTTCCTTCCCGCTTCGCTCGCCTGGGTGTCTGCTCGGGGTCGAGTGAATGGGCGCGATAGGCGATCGTCTCCAGACCGCGGCAATCCAGCAGCCGCTCATCGAGAAGGACGCCGATTCGTAGATCCGCGAGCCGAGCCGTCCACGTGCAGACATCGGCGAAGCACTTAGCTTCACCGTCGCCGAGTGTTTGGGTGTCGATCGCCAGCAGAAGCACGAATCGCCGCCAGGACATCGCCAACGCGAGTTGACGGAGTTGCAGTTCGGCGCTGTATCTCTTGAGCAGCGGAATTCGCCCGGCCTTGCAACGACGCGCGGCTCGCTGCAGCCAGCCGGGGAGCACATTGCGGCATTGGCCTGCCCGCAGCAGGACCGTATCGCTATCGACACCGGTGGAATCCGACTGATTGTTCCGCAGCAGCGGGACCGACTCATCGTACCATCGCGGCCAAGCCGTGAGCGCCGACCGTCCCAATAATTCGAGGATGTCGCGAATCAGGCGCTCCCGCTCGGGGATCCTCTCCCATATCCGGCCCACGAGCAGCGTCAAGTCGGAATCGTCGGGCACCGAAACTTCAATCGCGTTCAATCGACGTCGAACGCGACTTGTTGAGAATACCGTCACCTCCCCAGGCGAAGAATCGCTCAATAACCGGTGAATCATGGCGGGAGGTGTCCTTCCTAAAAACTCCATCCGCCAATCATACCAGCCGATCAGACACACGTCGATCCAGGTAACGATCGAGAAACTGGCCACGAAGAAGCGCAGAATCCCACGCGAACGTGGCTGTTGTACCGTCACGCGCGGACCAATAGCGACGAACCGGCAAGGGGAGTCGGTGTTTACTGAAGGCCAGCAGGAGGAATCATGTCGGCTACGGGACTCTCCGCACGTTGTAAGAAACGGCGTTTCTTTCTCCCCCTTAGCTTGCTCAATCGATCGTGTCCAGGCTGCGGATTCTTACAGAGTGGGGTATCTTCGTGGCGACCACGGGCACGGTCTCCAGTGCTCCTGCGAGATCCACTGACGCAATGCGAGCCCCGTGGACGGCCCCGGAACCATCGAACCCCTAAGCGCCCGTCCTGGGGCATCCTGAGCCATGGGCAAGCCCATGCCTGTAATCCGGCCAGTAGCGGCCAGAACGCCTGACAGGAACGGGCCAGATTCTCGGCGGCGGGTCGAGGGCTGTTCGGCGACCCGTGGTGGAACGTGGGCGGCGCGTGGGCCAGACGGGGAAGAAAGGGGCATTCCACCTGTTGGTGGTGTTTTGGGGCTGGCGGAAGCAGGAACGAGTGGCCCGTCGATGCGTGGGCGTGATCTTTGACAATTCGGAATGTATCGCCGTCGGGCGTGGCGAGCCCGGCGGCTGGAAGAGCAGCCGCCCTGGCAACCACGCCATTCGCGATACCACCGGCAAGGCTCTCAATAGCCGGCCGAACCTTCAGTCACGTCTTTGGAGCACGGTTACGCCGAATACGAGAATCCCAGTGGCAAGGACCGAACAGGTGATGCCGGCCACCAGACTCGGCGTCCGTGATTGCTCAGCAACCATCGCGTTTGTACTGCTCGCGGTGGCAAGGAAAGTGATCCCCGCGATACCGAGGCCAACCACGGCGGCAGCAACCAGCACGAACAGCGGTTTCTTCATGGCACATCTCCAGAGGGCTTGAATTTGCGGCGACGCCAAGCCTACTGACGTCAATTCTGGACGAACTGGTGGGCAGTGTCAAGCATCCATCCCCCGCTCCACGAGCCCCGCCTGCCTCAACGCCTCATTCCAAGCCTCCGTCTGCCCGTGGGCCTGGACCGAAGTCGCCCCGGAACGCGGTAACCAGCCACACGGCCCGCCCAGTGGTGTCCCGATAGCTCCAATCGCCGACCGACCAGCAAGGGGCGGTGGAGAAGGGAGTAGGCACTGTCGACGTCGTGGAGGGGCATGGGTGATTGCTTGGCTTGCTTACTCTGACACCTCTACTCCGGACCCTCTTTCGCATACAGTTTACCGCTCCACGGCTTGTCACCCATCACCTTCTCGTACTGCGATTGCGTTACCTCGTGTACGCCCAGGTAATAGGGCTTGCTGATCTTGACCCGATGTTGCGGGTGTTCGGTCTTCAACCACTTCAAGGACGACGCGTCAAAGTCAAAAGCCTTTGCCACCTCCTCGGCCGATTCGTGACTGCCCATCATAAACTCGCCTGCCGGGATCAGCACCATCTTCATCGTCACACCGTCGCCAAGGTCAACCGTGATTTCCTTTTCCGGCTCAGAGGGTGTTGCTTGCGGACTCGTCTGACTTGCCGGGTCCGGAGAAGCCGACGGGGACACCTTCGTCTCGCCATTATCGGACGAACACCCCCCAGCGCACAGCACCAACACGACGGCAGCAACGGTGCTCAAGCCTACCCGAGATGCCATTGGAAACGGCGGGAACGGAAATGGAGTCCCTTTGTTGTAAGATTACGGCAATTCCATGCCGAGAGTCTTGACCAGAAACGCCCATAGGTCGGCCGCCTCTTCGATCCGCTTGGTAGTCGGCTTGCCGGCGCCGTGGCCAGCACGGGTTTCGATGCGGATCAGCACCGGTGCGTTGCCGGCTTGGGCGCGCTGCAGCGCGGCGGCGAACTTGAAACTGTGGCCCGGCACCACGCGGTCGTCGGTGTCGGCGGTGGTGATCAGCGTGGCCGGGTATTTCGCGCCGTCGGTGAGGTTGTGATACGGCGAATAGGCCAGCAAGGCTTTGAATTGCTCGGGATCTTCGGAGGAGCCGTAGTCGTCGGTCCAGAACCGCCCGGCGGTGAATTTGTGGAACCGCAGCATGTCCATCACGCCGACCGCGGGCAGGCACGCCCCGAACAATTCCGGTCGCTGGGTCATCACCGACCCGACCAGCAGACCGCCGTTACTGCCGCCCTGAATGGCGAGCTTTTCGCTTTGTGTATACTTATTGTCGATCAGCCACTCGGCGGCCGCGATGAAGTCGTCGAACACGTTCTGCTTGTTCCCCTTGGTGCCTCCCTGGTGCCACTGCTCGCCGTATTCGCCGCCACCACGGAGATTGGCCACGGCATACACCCCGCCCATTTCCATCCAGGCCACCGCAGGGATGGAGAAACGGGGCCGCAACGGAATGGCAAAACCGCCATAGCCATAAAGCAGTGTGGGGTTCGAGCCGTCCAGCCGCGTGCCTTTCTTGTGCGCGATGAACATAGGCACCCGGGTGCCGTCCTTGCTGCGGTAGAAGACCTGCTTGACTTCGTAGTCGTGGGGGGCGAATTTCACCTTGGTCTGGCGGAGCAGTCTGCTCTGGCCGGTAATCATGTCGTAACGATAGATGCTCGGCGGAGTGGCAAAGCTGGAGAAGGTATAGAAGGTTTCGGTGTCGGTTCGCCGGCCGCCGAACCCCGAGGCGGCCCCGATCGCCGGGAACTCGACCTCGCGGACGAATCGGCCGTCGATGCTGAACATCTTCACTTTCGGCTTGACGTCCTGGAGGTACGACGCCACGAACAGGTTGCCTACCAACGTGACCTGCACCAGCGTTGCTTCCGCCTGCGGGATGATCTGCTGGAAATGCTCCGCTTGCGGGCGGCGGAGGTCGACGGCGATCAGCCGCTTTCGAGGTGCATCGAGATCGGTCTGGAAGAACAGCACCGGGCCATCGTTGCCTACCAGCGAATACTCGTGGTCAAAGTTGTCGATCACATCGACTGGCATCCCGTACGGCTCGGCCAGATCTTTGACTGCGATGCGGAACTTGTCATCGGTACCCAGTCCGATAGTAATCACCAGATAGCGACCGTCCTCGGTCACCTCGCCCCAGAAACCCCAGTCGGGATGGTCGGGGCGGCAGTAGACCAGCACGTCGTCGGACTGCGGCGTGCCGATTCGATGGTAGTAGATCTTCTGGTTGAAGTTGAGCTGCTGGAATTCGGCGCCCTCTTCGGGTTTCGGATACCGGCTATAGAAGAAACCTTTTCCGTCGGCAGTCCAGGAGGCCCCGCCGAACTTGGCCCACTTCAATTCGTCTTCGAGCACGCGGCGCGAGTCGATCTCCATCACTCGCCAAGTCGCCCAATCGGAGCCCGCCGCGGCCACGCGATAAGCGACGTATTTCCCGTCGTCGCTGAAGGCGGTGCCCGCCAGCGCGATGGTGCCGTCCTTTGACCACCCGTTGGGATCGATCAACACGCGGGCCTCGGCGTCCAGTGAATCCATAACATAGAGGACCGACTGGTTTTGCAGTCCGTCGTTCTTGGAGTAGTAGTAGCGCCGGCCCTTCTTCCGCAGTGAAGAATATCGGGCGTAGTCCCAGAGTTCGGTCAGCCGGCGGCGGATCCGCTGGCGCTCGGGAATCGATTCGAGGTAGGCAAAGGTGACCTTGTTTTCGGCCGCGATCCAATCGGCCACCTCCTCCGATTGGCGAGCGTCCTGCTCAAGCCATCGATAAGGATCGGCCACGCCGGTACCGTGATAATCGTCTACCTGATCACCACGGCGCGTGAGTGGGTACTCGACGCTTCCATTTCGTGCTACCGTCGGCTTGTCGTCATCGCCGATCGCAGCCAGGGGAAGCGCCCCGAGGAGCCCTGTGACCACCAGCCTCGCCACCCAGGTTCTTGTTGCCATCGAATTCTCTCTCCTCGGCCTCGCATAAAGAATGTGTGCCGGCGAAAAACCTCATTGTTCACGAGTTTGCCCCGTAGGGTAGCAGTCTCGGCGTAAGACGTCAATCAATGCAGGAATTGCCCGCCTGGCTTGGGCCACTCAACGGTGGCAATCAGGTGGCCAGCGAGGATGACGAGGACATGCCGCCCACAATCTTCCCAACGGCGGAGGCGGCCTTTCGGAGCGTGGGAGCTTGCCGAGCGGGTTGCCAAGGAGAGAGGAGCAGCGATCAGCGGCGGCTGGGAGCCGCCGAGTGAACCGCTGGGACGAGGAAGTGGCCGGGGAGGTAAGCACAAGTGCCTTCGGGACCGCTGGTCCCGCACTCCCCGACCAAGCGATGTTGTAGCATGGGGTGGTGGAGTTGTCGAGAACCCGATGGCTTGACATCGGCTGAGAATCCGTAACGGTCGGCCCACCCGAGGCGAGACAATCACGCCGCCTTTGCCTGTTCAGCGATTCCAACGCCCACGCTCATCAGCATCCGACCATTCTCGTCGTAGACCGAATAACGTTGTCGGTTAATAGCCAGACAGCCTGCATTCCGTCGAACAGAAACCGACGACCAACGCCGTAACCGTTGTGGAGGAGGAACGAGATGCGGCGACAGGGTAGTCCGGGCTTTCCGAGTTCGGAAAGTGCCGTCGCAATGGTCTCGTGGAGCGGATTTGCCTCTGTACCGTTGTCCATGGTGTTTCCCAGCCGTGGCCGGAATCATGCGGACAAATACTTCTCATCGGCTCGGCCAGCGGGCTTTGATTGTGGGTGGGAGGCCGGCGTACAACACACTGCCCATTTCTCCTGCCTTCCCAGGGGGGATCGGCCAAGCTCAGTCCCCGGAAGAAGCTTCATTCGGTCCAGGCTCCGGGGTTGGGCCGCGTTCTTCGCGGGGGAGCCTGGGGCGAGTATCTGATGAAGGAGCCCAGCGACTTTCGGCGGCTCTTCAGCGCGGACTCGACGCCCATACGTCACGCTGCTAACCTCCACGCGGAACTGCACGATTGCCACACAAAAAGCGTTAAGCCAAGCACGCCGGACGTGTCAATCGTTCGTGGACCGTGCCCGCAAACGACTCGGCCAGCGTCGCTTTGTGGGAATCCGGATCATCAACTCGAAGCTGGGAAAGATTCGGCGCGATCAGGCTGGTTCCCACCGTACGGATCAACGTTCCGGCCGCCTGCATTGCAGCAACTCCCACCCTTAAGTGACTTCGCGACTGGTATCCATGACCCAAAATTACCCCATTGTGGTGGTTAGGTATTCTGCGCCCAGGGTTTCGGCAACATCCAGTGCCGGGGTAAGCTATGCGTGTGGTGTACGATCGCGATTTGGTGGTGGTCGGCCCATCTGTGACGGGCCGGTCCAATGCGGCTTGTTAAACGACCGCGACAAAACAGGGAGTTCATAGATGCCCGAACCGTACGGACCGCGTGAACGCAAGGCACTCTTCAAGAGTGGGAGGCGCGGCAATGACCGAAATGTCAAACTCGGAAAGCCAAGTCGGCGTCATTCTCGCCCATCGCCTCGGACTTCAAACCGACAAGCGTGAAGGACACGATCTGGCTGGCCCGTGCATCGCCTGCGGGTCGGGCGATGCGTTTCGGCTGCATCAGCAGACGGGCGTGGCCCAGTGCTATTCATGCGGCGGCAAATGGTCGCCATTTCAGATGGCCGAGGCCGTGCTGGGCAATCGCGAGCAGGCGAAAAGCATGATGGTGGAACTCGGAATCTTCCAACCTTCCGTGGGTAACAACGGCGATGCGACCAAGCCAACCTCGACCCCGCCGGACCCAATAGAAATCATTGCCCGGCAGAAAGGCGTTCCGCCGGAATCGCTGCGGGCATACGGGGCGAAGGCCATCTCGCCATACACAGTGCGTCTGCCCGCCTACGGGCCCGACGGCAAGCAATGTACGCACTTCGACCTCTCTGTACGCGGCGGCAAGGGCCGTCGG
>JABMRP010000359.1 GCA_013202535.1 Planctomycetota bacterium | reverse complement strand
GCTGGTGATCGACGGGGGGCGATCGGTCGTCGAACTCGGCCCCGAGGGAAACGTCGCCGCCCGACATGACCTGAAGTTGCCCGAGGGGAAATCGGCCGTCCTGCTGCGCACGGCCGCCGCGGCGGACGGTCGCCGCTACTTTCTCGCCTTGACGGGCGATCAGGAGCAACAGCGCTTGCAGCAACTGCAACTATACGACGCACAATTCGGCCACCTGCTGACGCATCCGGAAAACGTCGAGGAAAACCCCCACCCCGGAATCGCCGACGCCCGAATCGCCGATCTCGATGGTGACGGCACGCTCGATCTGTGCATCGGCTATTACGGCATCGCCGGGGTGCATTGCGTGTCGCTTCAGGGCCGCCGCCGCTGGCGATGCGCTTCCCTGGAACACGTGATGCGGCTTGCCGTGGATGCTCCGGGAGAATCGGGAGTCCGCTCCGTTTTCTGTGCCAATATGAGTGGGGCGGTGGCCGTGCTCGACGGCGCTACCGGCGACCGGAGCAAGGATATCGACGTCGGCACGCGTCCCATTCAGTGGATCGCCGCGGCCGACGTGACCGGTGGCGGTCGAATGCAACTGGCCGGACTTTTTCCCCTTGAGGCGGGCGTCTTTGCCGCCATCGGGTTTACCCGCGGCGGCGAAGAACTCTGGACCTACCCTCTGCCTCGTGGAACCCACCGGCATCCCATCGAACCACTCACGGCTGGGCCGCTGCTGGGAGGCAAATCCGGACAATGGATCCTGGCCGGCGCCGACGGATCGATCCACCTGCTCGACTCGGCCGGGCGACTGGTCGATCGTTTCAACCACGGCGCCACGCTGACCGGATTGGCCGCTGCCGAACTGGACGGCCGAGGCGCGCTGCTGGTGGCCACGCCCCAAGGCGTGGAAGCGCTGCGGATCGATCTGCCCGGCAGAGAAACGCCGTAAGAGGTCGGCCAAAGGACACCGCGGGCTGAGCAGGGCGCGGTCAGGGGGCTCCCGCGCGAACTCGGTCGCAGAGGCCGACCAATTCGTCGACCGCCATAAGGACCTGAGCCTCCGGTTCCGACCGGCGAACCGAGTCTTCCAAGCGGGCGGCATACGATGTGATCTGGTTGAAGCCGTAGCTGCCGGCCGCCCCTTTGAGTTGATGGGCCAGTTTTCTCAGCCCCTCCAGGTCGTTGTCCCGCAGGCGGTCGGTCAGGGCGGACACCCGGGCCGGCATCTCGTCGACAAACATATCCACGAGTTCTCCCAGGTCGGGATCCGAACCAAAACTGGAATACAGCAATTCGGTTCCGGCCGACATCTCCGTTTGACTCATAATTCGACGCCTCTTGCAATCAGTTCGCGAAAGTTCCCTGGACTCGGTTAGTGTCGAGCATGTTGTGGATCTGCGCAATCATAGGTTGGGGGCGAGCCAGCGGGGGAGTTTCTATCGGCACGAATTCCTCGCGACGCCTCGAATCGTGAACGTTGGGGGAAAAATCCGGATTGTGCGGATCGACGCGATTGAACCGGCGGCGGAATTCACCGATGCCCTCGATGATCGACCCGGCCGATAAAGAGGATGCCTCTGGGTAATGGATTGCCCGTCGGGGGCCGGTCGAAAAACCTCAGGCCGCGACGACGGATCGTTGCGCGACGCAGATGCCCATCCCCCAATCGACCGCTTCCCGGTTGCGCCACCCGGGCCATGCCTCGCCGGGGGAACCGTTGCCCAAGCAGGGCTCGTCGGCGCGACCCTCCGCTGCGGTCGCCGATCTCCCATGCCAGACGACGATCCGCGTCGATCCGGTGGCGCCCGTGTTGCAGCTTCTGCAGACACGCATCCAGGGCGACTACAATACACGCGCGGGCAAAGCCTTCCTCGACCAACTCGACCGGTCGGCTCGCGCGGCCCGCGCCGATGGCAATGACCGCCTGACCGACGCGTTGACCGCCACGGCCGCGGATTTTCGGAAAATCCACGACAGCCCCCTCGACATCGACCAGGGTGTGTTGTCGATCGTTGGAAAGCGATTGGGCGCGGAGTTCCAACCGCCGCCGCCCAGCTCGACAGCCGCCGAAGACAAGCCGGCGCGGTGTGCGGCACCCGCTGCCGACTTCGCGCCGGCCGACCTGGGCGGATGTCTCAGGGCATGTTGTGAAGAGGCCTCCGACCTGTTCGTTGCGGCCGAATTGCTGCGGAATCTGCACTCCCGAATGGCGGCCACCGGAAAACTGGGCAAGTTGGTCGAGGAAATGGGGCAGCTCAATCGGGATCTGACCGAAAGCACGCGTCGATTGCGGAAGAACACTGCCGAACTGATGCTCCTGCCAAGCGTGTCGGCCGAGCCGCTGCGGCGTCGTCCGGCGGAGTTGCTTCGGGGATTGGCGGTCCGTCAGGCGAACCAGACCTACATGTTCCCCGCCGAAAACGTGGTGAAACTGGTCCGCCTTCAGCCAACCGAATTGAAAACGGTCCACGGACGACAGGTCGCCACCAACGGCGTCGAGGCCTATTCGGCGATCTGCCTGGGTCGGATGCTGGGGCTGAAAGACGCTCGCAAGAGTGAAGGCAAACCCCTTGACGGCGTCATTGTGCGGTGCGAGCAGGGCAGCCTGTGCCTTCTGGTCGACGAAGTCGTCGGCCACTGCGAGGCGGTTACCGTCGCGCTGGACGACATTCTTCCGGAGAAACTCCTGCCTTGTGGCCGCCATATTTCGGGGGTTGCCCGGGTCGACGGATGGGTCGCGCTGGTATTGAGCGTGCCCGATATCTTTTCCGCAATGTCGATCGTTTAAGTCGTCAATCAGTCGATTCTCGGCAGATTTGGCAGGCATAGCCGGTAAAATCCCGATGTCTGATACGACCAGACCTAGGAATTTGCGTGCTATGGCTGAAATGGGTTGTATAGCTAAGTTTCTGCCGGAAGACCGACGATAGCATTCGTTAGATTGGACCCAGTATCCGCATATACCCTGTTTTGCTTTGGTATCCCACTCTGTTTTCCTTACAAGGAGCGTTGCCCATGAACCGTCGTATCCTCCTCTCGGCGTTGACCGCAGTTGCCGTATTTGCTGCGGTTGGCGTGTCCACAGCCGACGCCGGTCTTTTCGACCGGATGCGAGGCGGCTGCCAGCCTGAGTGCTGCGAGCCCGAGTGTTGCGAGCCCGCCTGCTGTGAGCCGGCGGCCTGCGAACCCGCTTGCGAGCCGGAATGCTGTGATCCCTGCGATCCGTGCGATCCGTGCGCCAAGCCGCGTCGCGGACTGCTGAAGCGGCTGTTTAGCCGCAGCAATGGTTGCTGCGACCCGTGCTGCGAAGTCGAAGCTTGTGAGCCGGTTGCGGTTTGCGAGCCGGCCTGCGAGCCCGAGTGCTGCGATCCCTGCGATCCCTGTGGCAAGAAGCGTCGCGGTCTGATCCGCGGGCTGTTCAATCTGTGAAATAT
>JABMRP010000358.1 GCA_013202535.1 Planctomycetota bacterium | reverse complement strand
TCGGCACGCCGCTCTACATGAGCCCCGAACAGGCCGCGCTGAGCAGCCTGGACGTCGACACCCGTAGCGACGTTTATTCGCTGGGCGTGCTGCTTTACGAGTTGCTCACCGGCACGACGCCCTTTGAGCGGGAGTGGCTGAAGGAAGTCGGCTTCGACGAATTTCGCCGTATCATCCGGGAGGAAGAACCGCCCCGGCCCAGCAACCGGCTGAGCACGCTGGACGCCGCGCTGGATACCGTGGCCGAAAAACATCAGACCGATCCCCGCACTCTGTCGCGGCAAGTCGGCGGGGAGTTGGATTGGATTGTGATGAAGGCCCTGGAAAAGGATCGGACCCGGCGTTACGAATCGGCCAACGATTTGGCCCGGGACGTGCAACGACACCTCGACGACGAGCCGGTTGAAGCCTGTCCGCCATCGGTCGTGTACCGCACGCGAAAATTCGTCCGGCGGCATAAGACCTCGCTGGCCGCGACGGCCGTGATGCTGACAGCGGCCGTGCTTGCAGGTTTCTTCGCATGGAACGGGTACAAGCAGGGCATCCGCCTGGACCGCGACGTCCGGGCGAATCTGGCCGCGGCCAACGCATCGATCGAAGCCGGCGACTTCGCTGCCGCCCGCGAGCAACTCGGTCTGGCCCGCGGGCAATTGGACGTCGCCGGATACGGTGACGGCCCGCTGAAGACCGAGTTGGACGGCCTTTCGCAGGCGCTTACCGATCGAAACGAGGCGCTCCGGCGGCTGGAACGCTTCCAGAAAATCCGCCATCGCGTGCATTCCTACATGTACGCCGTCAGCGAGGCCGTGCGCGACCGGGCTGGGGAGGATTGCCAGACGGCGCTGGGCCTATTCGGGGTGTGGGAGGAAGGCTCTTGGAAAGACCGGCCGGAATACCGAAATCTTCCCGCCGAGCAGCAGGCCGTCTTGGACGAGGGCATCGTCGAACTGCTCTTTGTTTGGGCCCGGTTGGAAATCCAACGGGCCGAAGAGCAAAAGGACCCGGCCCAAGGGGCCGAAAGCTACCGCCGGGCGATCGATGCGCTGGCGAAGATCGAGACCCATCATCGGGCCGTCCCGTCGCTCTCGCGGTGGATCGCCGCATCGTGGCGGGGCTTGGGCGAGAACGAAAAGGCCGAAGCGGCCGACGCCCGGGCCGATGCCAATCCGCCCCGTACGGCGCTGGATTACTTCGTGCAGGGCGAGTTCCACGCCGGGCAGCCCGACTGGGAGCAGGCCCTGGAAAGCTACTGGAAGGCACTCGACCGCGACCCCGAGCATTTCTTGTCATTGTTGGCCGCCGGCGTGGCGTTGGTGGAGATGGAAGACTACGCCGGGGCCGAGAAGATGCTCACCGGCGCGATTGCCGTGAACCCTCGCACCACGCTGGCTTATGTCTAACGGGGAGCCAGCCGGCTGGAACAAGACAAGAAGGCCCTGGGCGAGTACAGAATGGCCCTGGCCGACCTGAACGAGGCCATTCGACTCGACCCCGCAAATGCTGTGTCGTACAATAACCGAGGCATCACCCGTAGGAAAATGGGCGATTTCGGCAAGGCGATGACCGACTACAACGAAGCGATTCGACTGGATTCGGAGAATCGCAATGCTTTCGCCAACCGTGGCCAGTTGTACCGGCTCAAAGGTGATTACGCCCAGGCTATTGCCGACCTTGCCGAAGTCATTCGGCTCCAGCCCGAAGAGGCCGCAGTCCATGTCATCCGGGGCCAAGCCTACCTGGGCAAGGGCGAGCTCGACCGGGCCGTTGCGGATTTCTCGGAAGCGATCCGACTCGATCCGACAGATGTTCTTGCCTACTGCGAGCGAGCCGTGGTCCGTGCCAAGCTGGGGCAGATCGAAGAGGCACGGAACGATCTGACTACGGCCGAAAAAGTCGCCGCGGAAGACCCTCGTGGCATCAACGAGGTCGCTTGGCTCCTTGCCACCTGCGAGGACCCTCGGCTGCGGGATTCGGATCGGGCCGTCAAACTGGCCAATAGGGCGGTCGAGTTGGCGCCGAAAAAGGGCCATTCTTGGGGAACACTGGGCACGGCCCGATACCGCGCGGGTGACTGGAAGGGGGCGATCGAGGCCCTGGAGAAAGCCAACGAGCTTCGTTTTGGCGGCCACGCCGAAGATTGGTTCTTCCTAGCCATGGCTCACTGGCAGCTCGGCAACAAGACGGAAGCCCGGCAGTGGTACGACAAGGCAGCCGAGTGGATGGGCAAGAAGCCCCGACAATGCCCGTCCCATCAGCCCCCGGCTTTGCCGGGGGACGGCGATGCGGAAACCCTTACGAAAACGGAGGGCACGAAAGACCATACATAACGATGTTTTGCGACCCCCCGGCAAAGCCGGGGGCTGAACACACGGATTACAAAAAGGCGGCCGGTGAGCACCCGCTGGCAACGAACCGCTTACCGGGTGAGACATCCCCGCGTGCGGCAGGTCTGCACGCCTCGCGGTGATAACATTTTCATTATACGGCAGACCGCAACCAAAAACGGGGAGACTGCCATCATGTTCACCAGTCGAATCTTTCACGGCCTGCAATCCACCCTCGGCCTCGACCGCCCGCGCGGTCCGCGGCGTAAGCCGGCCCGCAACGCCCTGGCTACCCGCCGCCTTCGCCACGAACCGCTGGAAGATCGGCGGCTGCTATCGGTGGCCCCCGGCTGGCTGGCCACGGTTGGCGGTGAGGACGCCGACGCGGCCTACGCCGTAGCGACCGACCTCGACGGCAATGTGTACGTTACCGGGTACTTTTCGGGGGACATCGATTTGAGCAGTCATGAGCTTCTGGACCTGTCCAGCGCCGGAAGTCGCGATATCCTCGTGGCAAAGTACTCCTCGGACGGGGCTCTGCAATGGGCCAAGGGATTTGGCGCAACGGGCGATGATCGGGGCAGAGACATTGCCGTGAACGGGAGTCACGTCCACGTCACCGGGAGCTTTTCCGGTACGGTCGATTTCGGCGTCGTCGGCCCGCCCTTCATTAGTACCGACGGCTCCGCTGACATGTTTGTGCTGCAACTAGATGCCGAGAACGGCAACTCGACGTGGGCTAAACAGGTTGGCGGTTCAGGAACGGATGCGGGCGAAGGTATTGCGGTGGAAGGCGATAGCGTCTACGTCACCGGGCACTTCCACGGCGACATGGATTTCAATGACGGCGAAGGAGAACTGAAACTGAGTACCCCCGGAGACGACTACGATGTTGACGCCTTTCTGCTGGAGCTTGGCAGCGACGGAAGCTTCTCCGACGCCCAACGTGCGGGCGGCGTGGATCACGATTACGGCCGCGGCATTGCAATCGGCACCGACGGCGAAGTCTTCCTGGGAGGAGGCTTTCGGGAGACCGCCACTTTTCCCACTGGAGATACCGCCATCTCCGCGGGTTCCTATGACCTCTTCCTGTTGAAGTTCAACCCCCAACTTGGCCGCATTCACGGAAATGTCTTCGCCGACCTCAACTACAACGGGCTCAACGACGACGGGGCGGCCTTCCCGGGCGAGGCAACCGTTTACTTGGACCTCAACGGAGATGGAATCTTGGACGAGGACGAGCCGTCCACCAAGGCACTTGGCACGCGCGGCGAGTTCACGTTCGGTAATCTGGCTCCCGGGACGTATACGCTCGGCGTGGACAAGGAGGGCTGGAAGACGAGCGATCCGCTGGACCTGGAAACGGGAAATACGACCGCTCGGCAGGTTACCCTTAC
>JABMRP010000357.1 GCA_013202535.1 Planctomycetota bacterium | reverse complement strand
TACACGGACTGACCGTCGGCACCATTCTGGCCGTCTACCCGCCGCCCGGAGAGAAGGAGTCCGAACAACCGCTGGGGCACGTGCGCATTCGTCGACTCCGGCTCGCCGAGTCGATTGTCGAGCCGTGTGCCTACGATCCGCTGCCTCTTCGCAAGGATCTGCCGCTTGGCGGGCGGTGCGAAGTTGTGCATTGGGAGTACGGCGACTTGCGGCTGCGCGTGGCAGTCGACGTGAGCGAGGCGGACGACACGAGCGAGGCGAACGCAACGGGCGATTCTTCGCCGGAGCTCGACTTGTGGCGTCGCCGGCTTGAGCAAGCAGCCGCCAAAGAAGGGGCTGTGTTTGAATGTGTTGAAGAAGCGGAGAAGGCGCACTGGCTCGTACGGATCATCGACGGAAAGAAACTCCTGCTCGTCCCGGCCGAAGGGTGGAACTTCTCGGCCAAGGGCGAAACAGCGGAATTCGGGCCGGTGGTCGCCGCGGAAGAGGCGATCCCTTGGCTGGAAGACCGATTGGGCAAGATTGCCCGAGCATCAAATCTCCTGAGAATCGGCTCGCGAAGCAAGGCACAGCGCGTGTGGAGTTTCCTCCGCGGGCGAAGCACGCGAAAAGGAGTCCGCGTCCAATTGGTGCGGCTCGCCGACGAGGAGGATCGCCGGGGGAAGCCGATTGTCTGGAGCAAGAACGGCGTGCAGCTTCAGGCCGGAGACCTCGTCGGGTTGCGCGTCGAGAACACTTCTCGCTACGCCATCGATTTCTCGCTGCTGTTCGTCGACAGCGGATACGGAATCGACCTGATTTTTCCACCGCCCGACTCGGTGGTCGACAACCGTCTCGATCCCGGAGGCTCGCACGTCGTGGGCCCCATGCAGGTCGAGGGCGATTCGCTGGGCTCCGAACACCTCGTGTTCGTGGCGCTGAAATCGGAAGGCGAACCGGTCGACTTCAGTTGGCTGGCCCAGGAATCGATCGAGCGGGCCCGCGACACCGTGGCAACCCGTGCCGGAGGAAACCGCAGTTTCGACAGCCCATTGGGAAAACTCCTCCAGCAGGCGATTTTCGCCCAAGGTTCGCAGCGGGGCATGAAAATGGTCGACACGCAGAGCGTCTTCATCGACGTGATTTCATGGCAGACCGCCAGATAGCGTCCCCGGTCGGCCGCCGACACGAAGAATCACCCTCTCTTGCCGAATTGGCCCACGCCGTATGACGCGGTGACGGGAAACGGCCTCAACAAACAGGAACCTGCGACATGAAAACAGCCCACGACCTTCTTTGCCTCCGCTTCGTGCGATCGTTCCCGCAGGCACTGTTTGGGGCAGTGGTACTATTCGGGGCAGTGGCGGTCTGCCTTTCGTGCCGTGATGCCTTGGCGGCCGAGAGTCCGGCGCGGATGAAAAGAGCCGACTCCTTCCTGGGCGTGCATTTTGACTTCCATGCGGGCGACGATTGCGACCGCGTTGGGGAGCGGACGACACGGCAGATGGTCGAACTCGTCATCGACAAGGTGAAGCCCGACTACATCCAGATTGACTGCAAAGGGCATCGCGGCTACGCGAGTTACCCGACGAAGATGGGTAACCCGGCACCCGGATTCGTCGGCGACCCGCTACGTATCTGGCGCGATGTGACACGCGAGCGGGGAATCGCCCTGTTCATGCACTACTCGGGCGTCTGGGACTATCATGCCGTCGCCACGCATCCGGAATGGGCCGCCATCGACGCAGGCGGCAAGCCCAACGCCAAGGCGACCTCCGTCTTCGGACCGTACGTCGACGAACTGATGATCCCGCAACTCCGCGAGTTGGCCGGCGAGTACGGTGTCGACGGCGTCTGGGTCGACGGTGATTGTTGGGGGACCACGCCCGACTACGGTGAGGTGGCCGTCCGTGAATTCCGCAAGCAAACAGGCGCCGAGTCGGCGCCCCGCAAAGCAGGAGAGCCGTATTGGAACGAGTGGATGGACTTCCATCGCGAGGGCTTCCGCCGCTATATGCGCCACTACGTGGACGAACTGAAGAAGTCTCATCCGAATTTCCAGGTCATCAGCAACTGGGCGTTTAGCGATCACATGCCCGAGCCGGTGTCGGCGGACGTCGCGGGCCTCTCGGGCGACTTCTCTCCAGACAACAGCGTCAACTCGGCCCGGTTCGCTGGACGGTGTCTTGAAGATCAAGGGGTGCCGTGGGACCTGATGTCCTGGTCGTTCAGTCGCAAGACGCGGAAGCAGAAGCCGGCCGTGCAACTCATGCAGGAAGCGGCGGTCGTCCTTGCCTTGGGCGGAGGCTATCAGGCCTACTTCAAGCAGGATCGGGATGGTGCGCTCCGCGATCCATCCGAGATGGACGTGATGGCCGAGGTCGCCCAGTTCTGTCGCGACCGGCAGGCCTTTTGCCATCGATCGGTCGCCGTGCCGCAGATCGCCCTGCTCTACTCGACGGCGGGGCATTACCGCGCTTCGCCGCGACTCTTCCATTGGTCCGGCAGCTCCGGCGTCACCGTCCTCCGGCAGGCGCTCGCGAAGATCCTTCACAATCAGTACGGCGTACAGATCGTCAGTGAACATCACCTCACCGGGGCCATGTCCCAGTGGCCCGTGATCATCGTGCCGGGTTGGGAATACCTGGCACCTGCCTTTCGTAACGAATTGGCCGCGTATGCCAAGGCCGGCGGCCAACTCCTGCTGATCGGCCCGGGCCCCGCAAAACTCTTCGAGCCCGAACGGGCGGCGGCCGAAAACAACACTTCCCCATTCGTTACCATAAACGCAGTCGACGACACGTTCTCAAGCGTCCTTGAGAAGGTACTTTCTGAACCGATCGTTGGCATCGCTGGTTCAGACGACGTCGACATCAGCCCCAGGACACTCAACGAGAAACTGACGATCCATCTCGTGAACACTTCCGGCCCTCACGCCAATCCGCCGGCCGAAGGAATTACCGAGATCCCCCCGGTCGGCCCGCTCACCGTCGCGATTCGTCTGCCCAAATCGCCGAAGTCGATCACCCAACAGCCGGAAGGCAAACCGCTTGCCGTTACCTGGGGTGACGGCCGTGCGACCGTCATGCTGCCACAGTTGAAACTGTATTCGATCCTGGTTGTGGAACCGTGAACAATGCGGCCTGATCGGAGTCACTTCCCGTCGAGATGGCAGGCCAGGATACCGGCGAAGAAAAAAGCCCCAGTCGTTGCCGCAAACGCTTATGAGGTCAAGAGAAAAGAGCCGCTGTCAATCACTGACAACGGCGCCGAAGAGTGGGCGACACTGGGCTCGAACCAGTGACTTCTACCGTGTGAGGATAGCGCTCTAACCAACTGAGCTAGTCGCCCGTGATGAATCGGTTGTCCGTAACGCGTCACTGACTCCGTTAGCCTGGGGGGTGAGAATCCTGCTATCCAGGATAGGCGAGGGACGGTGTGTGTCAAGGGGCGCCCGGGGCTACATTTCCGCCTGCGGTTCGCTGGGCGGCTCGAATTTCGGGGCGGTCGCTTCCTGAGAATCGTCGACGGCGCCTTCGCTGCCGTAGCCAGGCGATGACGACGACGACGAGGCCGAGGAAGCCGTGTCCACGTCGTCTTCGATGCCACGAACCCCTTTCTTGAACTCGACGATTCCCTTACCCAACGAACGGCCGACTTCCGGCAACCGTTTGCCGAAAAGCAGCACGGCGATCGCCGCGATGATCAGCATCTCCATGGGACCGGGAGAAAAGCCGAAGGCCAGCGGAATGTGCATCATGTCACCTATTACAACCAGTTTCGATCTGCGGGGATAAACTTGACGGGGAGAGGAATCGCCTACTCCTTGGGCGAAGCGGACGTATCCTGCTCGACGGCCTTGTCGACGTCGTCCTCAATGCCCGACACACCCTTCTTAAACTCGACGATGCCACGTCCCATCGACCGCATCACGCTCGGCAAACGGTTGCCGAACAGCAGGAGGATGATGCCCCCTATCACTAACAACTCAAGCGGTCCCGGGCTGATGAATCCAAACAGGCAGAACATGGCCTTATCCTCGTTGCGTACACCGGACAACCGTCCGGAGAAATCGTCCGTCCGGAGAAATCGCCGAAGCGGGGCATCGACGCTCGTCGCCAGGGCGTTTCCTGGAATGATCGGCGTGGGAAACGTGCCGGGCGGACTCGGGGCGCACAAAGCCCCTCCACTCTCAATTTTACCGGGGGCTACCGCGTTGTCAAACGCAAAGCCCGAGGTGGGGGGTACGCCGGGCCAAAACGGCCTCGGGCGAGATCCTATTCTTCCACCGGTTGCGGTTCCGGCACGCTTGACGCCACCTCGGCGTGCAACGGAAGAAACCGGTAGTAGACTTCGAGGCACAGCGTGGCCAAAGCCGTGGAGTAGATACGGCCGCCTGCCCCTCCCCAGCGTGTCGTCGGATCCCACGTACCGGTTAGATGACCCGACTTCCGCTGGGTCGATACGAGGGCCTCTTGGAGCGATGCGTTCCACTGCCGCCATGGCTCACCACCCAATTGACGTAGCCCCAGAGTCGCGTAATACCAATAGTAGAGGTTGGCCTGTTGGGAGGGGTCGGCAAAGCTCGGGAACCGTGGAACTCGGGGCAAATCAGCCAAGAGATACGCCGCCGCCTCCTCGCCCGCCGGATGATCGGGCGGCATTCCCAGAAACAGCCAGCAAACCAGCGCTTCGGCGGTCATGGTGGTGCTGGGTTTCTCACCCGGCCGGTAGGCCGCTATCCCCCCATGCTGACCCGATCCAACAGTCCGGAGATACCGAATCATCCCCTGGCGGCTATGATCGGGGATGGGAATTCCGGCCAGCTCGCCGCTTTTCAGCGCCATGAGTTGCCAGCCGAGCTGGCTCGTATCGCCCGGATCGCCGGGACCGTATCGCCATCCGCCCGAGGAGACGTTCTGGGCTTTGAGCGTATATTCCAGCGATTTGGTGACGGGGTCTTTCAGCAGCGCTTCGTCGGTCATGGCAAACGCCTCGCTCAGCGCGAAGGCCGCCATGGCGTGGCAATACATGAAGGCATACGGTTTGGCGGATCCCCCCAGACTGCCATCTTGGCCCTGCGTGCGGAGCAGGTAGTTGATCCCCAGGCGAACGGTTTCTCGATATTCGCCCCGTTGGTGTGTATGTCCGGAGGCAAGGAAGGCCAGCAGGGCCAGTCCGGTGACGCCCGTGTCGGCGGAAGCGCCGGCCTGCTCGCGATCGCGTCCGCCGATGAGGCTTTCGCGTCCGGCACCGTACGCGTCGGCATCCCATCGGCCGTCTTCACTCTGCGATCCGGCCAACCACTTCAAGGCAGCCGCAACGGCCGCTTCGGTCTCGTCGGTGGCCCCGTGCCGATGGGCCTGTTTCTCCCGGTCGGCAGCGATGCGAAGCCGGTACACGGGGGGGACCGGTTTCTCGGTCGCGGGCGGATTCTGCGAAGTTTGCAGCGGCAATTCAGGCGTCAACTCGGGCGAAGTCAGATTTGCCGGTCCCAGGTCGGAGGGCCGCGAGAACCGATCGGACAAGCTGGCCAGCAACTGCTGGGGATCGGGTGTGTTGGTCGTCTCGGCCACCGGAAAAACGGGCAGCGGCGACTCGTGCAACATCCCGGGCTGGTCGGCCGGGGGCGGTTGCCGCATAGTCTCCGCGACGTCGGGGTCCGCCATGTCGGGCCGGTCGGAATCGTCGCGTCGGGGCGGCTTGTCGGGGAAATCGGCATCCGGCGGGTCGAGCCGTTGGGGAGCCTTGACGCGGATCGGTTCGACCCCGCGGCCCACGCCCGGATTGAAATCCCGCACCACGTTGACGGGCATCTCCAGATCCGGCCGAGGCGCCATGGCCACGGCCAAGTAATCCAAGGGAACATCGGCGGGCAGACGCGTTGTCTGGGCCGGGCGACGACGTTCGGATGGTGCGAGTCGGCCGGCGGGGGCCCGCTCGGGCTCGACCGTGACCGGTTCGACCGAATCGTTCGCGGCGAGCCGGTCCCACGGCTTACGCGGCTCGGCCGCGACGGCTTCCCCAGGCTCTTCGGCCGGCGACTGGAGTTCGCCTGACGCCGACTCGACCTCGGTGATCCGCATGGTAGGTTCGGTGGGTTCGCCCTGGCTGGCGGCCACGATTCGGACCGTGGTGGCATATCCGGCCAGGAGGAGGTGGGTCAGCAGCGAGAGGACGACGCACTTGTGGACGGTGCGCGAATTCCCCCATCGCGTCAGCATCATGACGATCAGGGCGATGGTGATCGCGCCCAATCCCGACCAGAGGGTCCACAAAATGAATTGCGGACCGGCAAAGAAGTCGAGCAGGCGGTCGAATCGAAACCCACCCATTGGTCACCTCTCCTGGGGAATCGGCCTGACGGAGGTCGCCAATTCCTGGATGCCGGCCTGTTTGCAGACCGTCATGACCTCGGCCATATTCTGCCAGAACACGTGCATGTCGCCGCGTACCAGGACGCCCAAGTCGCGATACTGGCTCCGACCGGCAACCAGTTCCACCTTGAGTTCCTCCAAAGTGACCGGCGTGTGTCCCAGCGTGATGTGTCCGTCTTGGTGGACGCTGACGACCTTTCGCTCGGGTGGGTCGGTCAGCGCCTCGGCGCCGCTGACTTCGGGTACTTTCAGCCCGATTTGGCGCTCCTCCATCTTCGTGAATTCCGTTCCCGCCATAAAGAAGATGATGAGCAGGAAAAGGATGTCGATCATCGGCGTCAGGTTCAACGAAGCCTGTTCGTCGGCGGATGTTTTCAGCGGCATAACCGAACCCTTACGCTTTCTGTTTTCCGGTGGCCTTGCTCTTCGTTTTCGCGTCGAGTTCTTCGGCCGAGATGACGTTGACCAACTGTTGGCCGTGGGCGTCGATGTCGATGATGAGCCGGTCGACTCGGCTGACGAAGAACAGGTAGCAGATCAAGGCCGGGATGGCGACCGACAGTCCGGCGGCGGTGGTCAGCAGAGCTTGGCTGATGCCGTTGGCCAGCAACGCGGGCCGGCCCATGGCGTCTTGGGTCGCGATGTCGTTGAAGGCGGTGATCATGCCGAAGACGGTTCCCAGCAATCCCAGCAAGGGGCTGACGGTCGCCACGCCGTTGAGGATTCGCAAGTAGCGCTTCAGTCCGTTGGTAGCCCGTTCGCCGGCATCGATAATTCCCTGTTCGACTTCCACCGCCGGTCGCCCCCATTTACGGAGCGCTCCGGCAAAGACGCGAGCCACGGGGCTCTTGTTTCCCTCGCACAGGGCCAGCCCTTTGGAGCGATCCAGCTCGCCGTTTTGAATCTGTTCGAGGAACCGCCGGACGAAAGGCCCGGGAATCACCCGGCCGCGGCGAAGGCTGATCGCGCGTTCCAGGGTGAAGACGACCAGAAGAAACGAACAGAGGCCCAGAGGAATCATCAGCGGCCCACCCTCTTCGACGATACTGAGCAAATCGCGGGTGGCGATGGGCGCTTTTTCGGCAATCGGCTGATCCGATTGGGTTTTGGGGCTTCCTTCGGCACCGACGGCAATCGGCACGGAGACGGCGACCGTCAGCACGGCGGCCACGAAGAACCCGAACACCACCGCGAGACGCGGCTCCGTTCCTTTCCCTAAACCCTTCATATCGATTCTTCCTTTGGCGTCTGGCACGGGCACACCGACGTGCGGGCCGGTGGGCTTTGGTATCGGTACTCTATTCTCTGCTTCTGGCGCTGGAAGACTGTCGCAGATTGCGTAAGCGATGGTCGGCTTCCGTGGCGCCCTTCGTGTCGGGATAGACTTTCAACAATCGGCGGTACAATTCGGCAGCTTCGTTCCATTCGCCCAACTGTTCGTGACATTTCCCGGCTTGCAGCAGGGCCAAGGCTTGCCACGTGGGATAGGCGTAGAGCAATTCCAAGCGGAGATAGGCGCGCATCGCCGCTTCATAGTTTTCCTGGTGCATGTAGCTTTCGCCGATCATCCACTGTGCCTGGGCGGCCGTTTGGGTGCCGGCCCCGGTGGGCGAACCGGTCACTTTGCGATAGGCCGCTCGGGCTCCGTCGAAATCGGCCGCGCTGGCCAAACATCGCCCGATCAAGTAATCCGCTTCATATTGCTGGGCGAAGTCGGGGAAATCCGAGGCGATTCGCGACGCAACCAGTTGGGCTTCGCTCCATTTCTTCTGGTGCGCCAGAACCTGGGCTCGCCGTAGCGGGATCATCGCCATCCACGACTCGGTCCGCCCTCTCGTGCGTTGGGTCAAAGGCTCGAAGCGCTGGCCCGCCTCATCGTACCGGCCCTGCCGGTAGAGAGACTCGCCGATCCAGAACTCGGCCGCGGTGCGTTTGGGGCTTTCCGGACAGCGAACAAGCAGCGTGGTAAACGTTTCGCGAACCTGATCCCAGCGGCGCCGGGCCGCTTCCGGGACACCGTCTCGGGCCGCGCGGCGAGCCAGTGTCGCGGCAATGTGGCCCTGAAGTTCCAGGAGTCTCTGCAGGTCGGTCTGGGGGGGATCCGCCGTGAGGGCCTGGCCGACGAGTGCCTCGGCCCGGACGAGGTCTTGCTCATCGAAAGCGTTCCTGGCAAGTCGATACGCGGCATAGCCCCGGAAGCGGCTTTGCGGGTGATCGTCGTAAAGCCGGCGAAAGATCTCGTGGGCATCTTCCGCCCGATCCAACTGGTCGAGTACCCAGGCCCACTGGTACAAGGCCCGGTCGAGCGGGAGCTGTTCATGCCGGGGAAACCGGTCGGCGAACTGCTCGAAGAGTTCGGCCGCCCGGGCGTCGTCGCCGAGTTTGTCGTGCAATTGGGCCGCCGCCAACAGGGCGTAGGGATATTCGTCGGTCTGCTGATTCGACTTGATGACCGTCTCGTACATGGCCAGCGCCGGCTCAGGCTTGTCGAGTTGTTCGAGGATTCGGCCCCGCCGGAGCGCCGCTTCGGCCGCCATCGGTTTGGGAGGGCTTTTCTGCAACAACCGATCGAACGTTTCGGCCGCCGATTCCAACTGTCCGCTTTGGGATTGAGTCCAGGCCAATCCGTGCAGGCCGCGGCGGACCGACTCGGCGGAGTGGTCCTCGGCAATCAACCATCCGTGCAATTGGGCCGACCACTCCCACTGGCGATTGGCAAGCGCCGCGGCGGCCAGATCGGCGGTGACCGAGACGGCCAATTCCTTCGCCGGCTGCATGGCCAGAAATGCGGCATACTCGCGCCGGGCCCGTTCGAGTTCTCCGCTTTGCGCCAGGCAGACGATCAGATGAGCCCGGCTCTGTTGGCCGGCCTCCCCCCTGCCCTGTTGAGCTAGTGCGTCGGACAGAGATTCCGTTGCCTCGGAAAACCGGCGCCGAGCCATCAAGACGCGGCCTTTGGCCAACAGCGAGTCGGCCCGAAGACGACCGCTTGCCGTTTCCACGATCGGTTCCAGCGCGGCCAGCGCCTCGTCGTACTGCCCGCTGCCTTCCATGGCCAAGGCCAGGAGATATCGAGCTTCGCCGTTGCCGGAATCGGGCGCGGCCGCCTCGGCCAGCGGTCGCAACACGGCCGCGGCCTGCTCGTACTGCTGTTGTTCGAGGAACGATCGGGCCAAACAACGCTGGACCTTTGCCGCCAACGGGCTTGAGGGAAACTTCTCTCCGAAGGTCGCGGCCTGACGTTCGACCGCCGGGTAGTCTTTCGATGCCAGGGTCGCTTGGATACGCCCCCAATGGGCGTCGTCGAGCCAGGGATCGTCGACGGCGGCGGAGCCGATCACGCGATCGAATTGCTCGACCGCCGCCGGGTAATCGCCGGCGCCGAAGAGTGCATCGCCGGCGTGGAATCGGATCGCCGATTCCAGCGGGTGATCGGCGGCGTCGGCCGCGGCCTCCAGCAGGGTCTTGCCCGCGGCGGCCCAGTCCTTTTGCTCCTTTTGAATCACCCCAAGCCAGTACCTTGCGTCGATACCGACTTCGGCGTCGGCTACGAGGGCGGCGAATCCCCTCTGGGCTTCCTCGATGCGATCGAGTTTCATCAGGACACCCGCCTGGGCCAGCAGCGCCGTGGCCTTCCGCGGATTGTCGTCCGGCTTGGCGTCGAAAGCGCTGAGCGTTTCCAGTGCCTCTTCGTACCGGCCTTGATTGGATTGGAGCACCCCAAGATGGAACCTCGCGTCGTCGGCGCGCGGCCTACCCGGCAACGACGCCAGCAGGGTGTACAACCGTTGGGCCTCTTCCTTCTGGCCTTGAAGTTCCAGCACCTGGGCCAATCCGAAGCGGCACTCGTCGCGAAGTTCTCCCTCGGGAAACTGGGCCGAGGCCTGACGGAAATAGTTGACCGCCGGCTGCCACTGGCCGTCTTTACGGGCAATGTCACCCAGATAAGGCAACACGTAGGCGCCCAGCGGATCGTCGGGATGGTCGGCCAGGAATCGCGCTAACTCGACCTTGGCCGCGTCCAACTGGCCGGCAAAATACGCCGCCTCGCCCGCCCGGTAGCGAGCCAGCCTCGCGTGACGTTCCTCGCCGTGCGCGTCGATGTATTGCCGGTAATGGGCACGGGCATCGGCGTGCCGATTCAATCGCAGCAGCACCTCGCCCAGAAAGAATTGGCTCTCGCCGGTCAACTCGTGCTGGGGATAATCGCGGAGAAAGGTTTCAAACTCTTCGGCGGCCATTTGCCAACGCTGGTGCCCATAGTGTCCCGCGGCGACGGTATACTGGTCGGTGGCTTCATCGGCGCACAAGCTGACCGGTATCAGCGCGGCGCAAAAAGCCGCGGCCAAACCCCGCCGTCTTGCAGCATTCGGGAATCCCGCGGATTGCCACATCGTCGCCATACCCAGAATGTTCGATGTTCCCCCTCGCCCAAGCGAGGCCGGTTCGTTAGGAAACGCGAAGACGGTTGATTTGGTTCGCCCGATCTTTGAAATGGCCCCGACCAACAAAAAACCCAGTGGTACCGGCTGTTGTGCGGCCACCACTGGGTTTCCCATCCTCTTGTACCCCGATGGGGCCAGTACTCCGTCGTGCTGCTAGTAGTTGCTGCTGGGCCCACCGCCGGCGACATTGGGCACCATGTGGAAATGGCTCTTGTCGATGTAGATCACCTCTTGGGCGTCTTCGTTGACCGTGGTGTACGGCAGCGGCCACCCCACGTGTGTCGTCTCGCTGAAGTAGATCGTGCAACGATAACGGGCGTGGTGCAGCAGGACCGGACCGGCCAGTGGGACCACCCGCGGTTCGGGATCGACCGAATCGTCGATCAGTTCCTTGACGATCCGAACATTGTCGCGTTGGATTTCGTGCATGAAGGGGATCCCGCCTTCCAGCGGCCGGGCCCTCTCCAACGCTCGCAACACTTGATCGTCCGACGGGGGATCCATGGCCACCGGCGGACTACCGCCGACGATGGGCCCCAAAATCGGAACCTTATCGTACCGCTCGTTGTTCCAGAAATCGTCTTCCTGTTGGTCCTGGAAATATGGACTCACGGGAATCGGCCAGCCGAGCATGCCGATGCTTGGCCCATACGCAACATTGCAGCCGGTGGCCGATAAGAGGCCAATCAATACCAGCATGCCCACGCCAGCGGATGCAGTCATTCTGTACATGAACGTTTCCTCGACCGTTGAAGATTCGCGGCTACCGAGGTCGGCAGCAACCCGCCGTTTGATTTTCATTCCCAAATCCCGTTCCCACCGCCGCGGGACCGCCCGCCGACGCAGCGTACAACGGAACTAGACTACTTATCGTGTCAAACTGCGCCAAACTTGCGGGTTTTTCCGTCTGTGCCGAACAATCCGGCAACTGGGGCCACGCGCAGCCCCTCAGTAGCGGGGCCCCCTGTCCGTTCACGCCCAACAAAAAAACCTCCGCGAGAATGCAATCCCGCGGAGGCGTGGTGTTCAATGAGGCTGCTGAAGACCGCTCTTGTCTATCGGCCTTTGAAGTCGAGTTGCCACCAACCGTCGTGCCATTCCAGGGTCACTTTCCGCCAACCCATCGGCACTTGCGGATAGGGGTAGAACGGCCCGATATACGGCCAGGCGGTAGGCGAATACTGCTTGGGGTACGTCAGTGCGGCGTAATTCGGGTGGGCCGCGTAGCTCGGCCAGGCATAGTTCGGCATATTCGGCTGGTCGTACCGTGCCGGAACAGCGCTGGGTGTACCGGCCACGTACATCGGCATGGGGCCTCTCCCACCGGCCATCGGCATCGGCTGACCAGGTTGTTGAGCATACGAGACCGGCATGGGTTGAAGCGGGATCGGCCGCATGGCCTGGGGTGCCATGGCCGCCGGGGTCGGAGCATTGGCAACCGGATACTGCGGCTGTGGCGCCCTCGGTGCTGCCGGAGTTGGGATCTGCGCCGAAGAAGCGGCTACCGGGCGAATCTCGCCGGAAGCGTACGACGTGGGAACCCGATCCGCTCGTTGCGTCGGCACCGGCAGAGGCGCTAGCGGTTGCCGGGCGAACGTTTGTGCAACGTGCTGAGGCGAATAGGTACGCCGTGCCTGCGCCGCGCCCAGCGTTGCTGGTGTCGTCCGGGGCAGATGCTCACGACCCATCGCGCCGGCTACCTGCTGTAGCGGCTGGCGGGCAATCGGCGTCGGGGCCTGCCGCACGGGAGCCGGCGTCGCCGCGACTTCCCGGCTCGGACTGACGACCAACTGGTTGACCGTCCCACGCACACCGGGCGTTTCCCGGGCAATCTGCAGTGCCGTCGCCATCTGCGCGGGATTTGCCACGCGGCCTTTCAGCCACGCTTGGCCGTTCTCGTACTTCACCCAAATCTTGTAATCTTTGAGTTGGCCACCCGTTTTGAATTGGCTGGCTATCTGCTGGGCGACCTCTTGGTCACCGGCAAACGCGGCAAGCGGTGCCAGCGCAGCCGAGACGGCGACCACCAAACCTATCAACGAACTTCGCATTCTTACCCTCCTGTTCGGATCAATCCCCTGGTGGGTCACCATTCATTGATGGCACAGCGATGGTCGGAACCCGTGGTCGAGGCCCAAGCTCGGACGCGATGAGCTGCGGGTTTTCATCGCTCCTCACTTCCGCGGGCTCGCATAGTCGAGCACCTCCCGAGGCTGCGCACTCGAACAACGACGTCCACGCGCTGGTGACGCCAACGGCGTCGGGACGCACCTCCAAGGGCAACAGTCCCTCCGCGCAGCCTTCGTGTCCGATACTACTGCCTGACTATAGGTTTCGGTTCGCTATTGTGCCGAAGGGAAGCTTTTTTTGGATTTTGCCGATCTTCCCAGAAGTCCTGGCAGGCCACATTCGGGCAGGTACTCCACAATCCCTTACAAGAGCACAACTTACAGTGCCGTTGCATTGTTCGGGCCAGACGAGATGGCCTGGTAACTTCGGGGGATCGCGACGAGAACAAGGCATTCCTCGGGCATCCAGTGCAGCGCCCGATCGGAACATCTCGTCGCGCGTCCCTGTCCCGTTCTGGCAAGCCAGGGAAAGAGCGCCGACATTACCGCGCAGACGCCCGACACTACCGATGCCCGCGCATCCGGGGATGCAGTCCCAGAACGGTCGCGCCCCAGTCACGCAGTAGCCAAAGCCGCAAGAATTCGCGAGGGATGGGAAAGGTGGCCGATAGGCGGCGCCGTCAGCCGAAGTAAAAGCCCAACGCCGCCAGCGCCCCCATCTCGGGTGGGTCGCCGGCGGCGTTGAAGAACTCCTACGTCGCCGCACGGTCCGCTCGACGGCAGTCGAACGTGACAGCGATGACCATGAACGAGAATGTTGTGGCCGATGCCAGCCACCAGTGGGGTGGCATACCCAGAGCCCCAATGGTCGTCAGGCCCACCGTCCCGAGGCACGCAAAGAACACCCGTTGACAGACCGCTTGATGTCGCGATCCCTCGCCGATTCGGGTTGTCCACGCGCTGATCAGGCCGATCGCCAGGATTGCCATAATCGCCCACTCCAGTGTGGGCACGGACTCCAACCGGGGAACATCAATCAAACTCACCGTCCGCACTCCCTTGCACTAGCCGCAAGTGCTGTCAAACTTGCCCGCCGACTTCCTTGTCGGCTGACGGTCCGTCTGTTGTAGGCGATTCGCCGAATCTGCAAAAGAGCAGTTTTCGACCAATTGGGCCAGAAATCTTTTCGTGGGGGGGCCGAGCGGCCATGCCTACAGGATCCTGTCCGAAAACCGTACAATGAAGTACGAGCGGAGTTCGTCGCCTGTTCCCGGAAAACGAGAAAATCCGCCGCAAGGCCCGTTGCCCCCAGCAGCCCGTTGCCCCCCAGCAGATCGCCCCCAAGGAGTTCCCCGACGTGTTTCAACTGGAAAGCCCTTTCCAGCCGGCCGGCGACCAACCGGAGGCAATCGAGGCGCTGGTCGAAGGACTGCGCGAGGGCAAGCGGCATCAGGTCTTGATGGGCGTGACCGGTTCGGGCAAGACGTTCACCATGGCCAACGTGATCCAGGCCGTTCAGCGTCCGACATTGGTCATGTCGCACAACAAGACCCTGGCCGCGCAACTCTACGGCGAATTCAAGGAGTTCTTTCCCCAAAACGCCGTCCACTACTTCGTCTCCTACTACGACTACTACCAGCCCGAGGCCTATATCCCCCAG